>JBFMAE010000347.1:0-3472 GCA_040756085.1 Thermodesulfobacteriota bacterium
CAGGAAATGGGATATCAACCCGTTGAGCCTCCAGTCGATCCACCCACTCGACCCCTTGAGGGGTCTCTCATCCTCAAAGAATCCGGTGACCAGGACATCGCATTCCTGAAGATCGACTTCTTGAGCGGAAAGGATCACGTCCATAGAATTAAATTCCAATTACCAAATCCCTGCCTGCCGGCAGGCAGGCCAAATTCCAAACCTGTTCCTGACAGGTTCAGGAATAAACTCCAATGACCCAATAACCAAACCATATCTCATTACCTCGTTTTGAATTTTGGTCATTGAAATTTTGGAAATTATTTGGTGATTGGAACTTGGAATTTGGTGATTATTCTTACTATTCATTGAATGGGTTTCCGGACGGCCTCTTTCTGGATTCGATCTAAGATTCCATTGATAAAACTGCCAGAATCCTCGGAACCAAATCGTTTCCCGAGATCAATCGCTTCATTCAAAGTCACCTTGGGGGGGATTTCTTTGAAGTAAAGGAGTTCAAAGGTGGCCATCCGGAGGATATTACGATCGATGATCGTCATCCTGTCCAAACGCCAGTGTTCAGAATATTGCTTGATGAGTTGGTCGATCTCTTTGCGGTGTTCGAGAACGCCCATGACAAGACGTTCCAGGAAATGGTCTCTATCGCCACTTGTTGAAAAATGCTCCTGAAATTGAGTCAGCGTCCGGGTGGCATCCTGTTGGGTGATATCCAATTGATAAAGAACCTGGAGGGCAAACTCCCTCGATTTCCTTCTTCTTCTCAAACTTTTTTATTTTCCCTTTCCAATCTCCTTCATGAGATTGGCCATTTCGATCGCTCCCATCGCCGCATCGAAACCCTTGTTTCCTATTTTGGTGCCGGCCCTTTCAAGAGCTTGTTCAATTGTATCGGTGATCAACACCCCGAAAGAGATGGGGACTTCGCTCTCCAGGGAAAGGCCTGCAACTCCCTTGGTGACCTCAGTAGCGATATAGGCAAAATGGGGGGTCGCCCCGCGTATCACAGAACCCAAGCAGATGATCGCATCATATCGACCGCTCTTGACCAACTTTTTAGCGGCCAGAGGAATCTCAAAGGCTCCCGGGACTCGGACCACCAAGCAATCTGACTCCTCTGCCCCGTTTCGGCGCAAAGCATCCATTGCCCCCTCCAGAAGTCGTTCGCCAATAAAATGGTTGAACCGGCTCAACACAATCCCGAACTTGAGTCCCTTGGCTATCAGCTTGCCCTCGATGTTCTTTACCATCATTGTCCTCTCCTTTCACCGTTTGGAAAACCGCGTGTTTCGTGTTGGTGATTCCCAAATTTCCTTGAACTTTTTCCAATCCCTGTTTGATTAATCATTCTTCATTCATAACTTTTATTCTCCTGATTTGATGGAGAGAAGATGGCCCATCTTTTTTGCCTTTGCCTTGAGATATTCGATATTATCTTGATGAGGTTTTGCCTCGATGGGAACCCTTTCGACCACCTCAATCCCATACCCTTCTAATCCGATAATCTTCCGCGGGTTATTCGTCATCAGGCGAATTTGACGAAGACCCAGGTCCACTAGAATCTGTGCACCAATTCCATAATCCCTCATATCAGCCTTGAATCCCAATGCCTCATTGGCCTCCACCGTATCCTTTCCTGTATCCTGAAGACAATAGGCTTTCAGTTTATTGACCAATCCGATCCCCCTTCCCTCCTGCCTCATATAGACGATGACCCCCTTGCCTTCTCTTTCCACCATGGCCATGGCCGTATGGAGCTGCTCTTCGCAGTCACAACGCTTCGACCCGAACACATCGCCGGTCAGACATTGGGAATGGACTCTCACTAAAACCTTATCGTCCGGGCTGATCTCTCCTTTGACCAGAGCAATATGATGATAGGGATCGACATCATTTTCGTAAGCGATGGCCGTGAACATTCCGCCATATTTTGTAGGAAGGTTGGCTGTGGCAATGCGCCGGACTAAGGATTCTTTGCTAATTCGATATTCGATCAGGTCGGCAATGGTCACAATCCTTAAATCATGTTGTTGTGCAAAGATCTGGAGGTCGGGCATCCGTGCCATGGTTCCGTCTTCATTCATAATCTCACAGATCACTCCGGCTGGCTTAAGCCCGGCGAGCCTTGCTAGATCGACAGATCCTTCGGTCTGACCGGTCCGGACCAGTACTCCGCCTTTTCTGGCTCTCAGAGGGAAGATATGGCCAGGTGAGACCAGATCCTCGGGTTGGATTTTGTCATCGATGGCAGTTAAAATCGTACACGCCCGATCGGCTGCTGAGATGCCCGTCGTCACCCCTTTACGCGCATCGATGGAGATGGTAAATGCAGTCTGAAAACGTGAGGTATTTTTCGGGGCCATCATCGGGATACGAAGTTCATTAATCCTCTCTTCAGTCAAGGTGAGGCAGATCAATCCTCTTCCATATTTCGCCATAAAGTTGATGGCTTCAGGCGTCACCTTTTCTGCGGCCATGGTGAGATCGCCCTCATTCTCACGGTCTTCGTCATCGACCAGGATCACCATCTTCCCTTGGCGGATGTCTTCCAACGCCTTTTCAATTCTTTTTATCATCCAACCTCCTCATTCCCTTTCAATCAATCCATGCTCCTTTAAAAAGGAGAGATCCACTCCTTCGGACTTACCCTCTCTTCGAGTTAAAAGTTTTTCTACATACTTTCCCAAAATATCAGCCTCCACATTGACACGGTCCCCCACCCTCTTATCGATCAGAGTTGTCTTTTCAAGCGTATAGGGGATAAGGGTCATTTGAATCTCTTCTCCCTGGTATTCGTTCACGGTGAGGCTGATGCCATCGATAGCAATGGATCCCTTTTGGACAACATATCTTGAAACGGATCTGGGAATTCGTATCCTCAGATTAAGAAATTCCCTTTCCTTCCTCTTCTCAGTAATCACCCCAATGCCATCGATGTGTCCTGTAACAATATGGCCTCCCAGACGATCGGCCAATTTCAGAGGTCTTTCGACATTGACCCTTTCCCCCTCCTTCAACTCTCCCAAAATAGTTTTCTGGAGGGTCTCCGAAGACATGTCAAGTCCAACCGATTGTCCCTTCTTTTCAACGATTGTCATACAAACGCCATTTATACTAATACTATCACCCAGTTGCAAATCTGTCAAATGAATTGGCAACTCTAATGTCAGCCTCTTCTCCTGCCCGCGATATTCTACCCTTAGAACCTTCCCTTTATCTTCTATGATTCCAGTAAACATGATTCTATTCCTCTCTCCTCGTCGGAAGGCAGGGGTTCCACATACCCTTCTAAGAGTATGTCTTCTCCAATTCTCCTGACTCTGAGTTCATTCAAAGGAATGGCTTCTTTGAGGGTGGCCACTCCTTTCCCCTCAAAGATTCCCAGGGCCTGTTTATCACCGATCAATTTCGGGGAGATAAAGAGGATCAATTTATCGATCAGACCTTCATCGAGGAACGAACCGTTGACCTGGCT
>JBFMAE010000348.1:0-4399 GCA_040756085.1 Thermodesulfobacteriota bacterium
TCTCTTTTTCGGGCTTCCTTTTAGGAGAAATTTTTAGAGGAGCATTGGCAAGAAAGGGGAGGACGGTGGAGCTGGAGAGATTACATGACTTTCTCTTCAGGAACCGAAAGAGGACGCCTCTCTACAAACTCTTTAAAGAAGAATTTCCAGCCCTCTGGGTAGACTATTTTGACAGGCTTTTCAGGTCAACGGGTTATCTTCCTCTATACGACCTGGTCAGTGAAATCTACCGGGTTTTCGAGGTCTTCGAAACTTTTAAAGAAGAGGAAGCGACTCTCATAAAGATCCTTGAGGTAATCAAAAACTTCGAGAGGCAGGGAATGAATAACCCCGGGGATTTTCTCAGGCTTGCTTACGATGAGATACCCGGAGAAACAGAATGGAACATCGACGTTCCTGAAGGGATTGACGCTGTTAAAGTGATGACCATACACAAGGCAAAAGGCCTGGGATTTCCTGTGGTCATCCTGATCCTTTACGGAGAACAGAGCCGGGGCTTCAAATATATCCTAAGTGAGAAAGAAGATGGGGTCTACCTCCTTAAAATAAATCGAGACATAGCAAAAACGAGTGACCTTCTTGAGAGGTCCTATGAACAAGAGAGAATGAAGGAGATGGTGAACAGGCTCAATACGCTCTATGTTGGTTTTACGCGGCCTGAGTCCGAACTCTATGTGATCGGAGTTTCTGGTAAGAGGAGACAATTTCCAATCGATCTTCTCCAGGAAGCAGAATACGCTCCTTTGGAAAAGAAGGCCCCTGCACTGAGTTCAAAGGCAGTTCATCAGATCTATCTCCCGCTTTACCATCCCATCCAACAGGTCGGCTTTTCTTCATTTTCGACTACCGAAGAGCTCAATATAGAAGAGAGGAGAAGGGGAGAGTTTATTCATAGAGTGCTCTATTTCATAGAATATCTGGATGATGGTCTCGAATCCAGATTGGAAGAACTGATCAGACAGGTAAAGAATGAATTGAATATCGACTATCCTGTGGATACCATCAGAAGAGAACTCTTAGAGTTTCTTCTTCAAGAAGATGTAAAGCCTTATTTCGCCCTGAAACCCGGTAGAGTGATCAGAAGAGAGCAAGAATTTTCAGACCCTGAGGGAAATCTTTTAAGAATGGACAGGGTGATCATTGATGAAGACAGGGTTATGGTGATGGACTACAAAACAGGTGGCGAAAAGAAGGCAGAAAAGAGGTACGTTTCACAACTCAAAAATTACATGAGAATTTTAAAAGACCTCTATCCGGATAAAAGAATCGAAGGAATGATTGCCTATGCGGAACCGAAAGAGGTGGTGAGAATAGATTGAAGGCGTTTCTGATCTCTCCCACAAATAATTTGATCGAAGTGATTGTGAGACATCTGTCTAACACTGGGAAGGACTACTCATCCAACCTCGTCGTCTTCCCGGGCAAAAGACCCTCTCACTTTCTAAGGAAAGCCCTCGCAGAAAAGGAAAGGTCAAGTTTACTGCCACCCCGCATCCTTTCGATGGATGAGTTCATCGACGACATCTATGGAGAGAGCCTTGGCCAGAGGAAGAGGAAGCTCGAACCGATCGATGCTGTGGCGATTCTCTATGACATTCATAAGACCTCACCGGATCCTCTTGGCCGAAAGAGTTTTCTCGATCCTGACACCTTTTTCCCAATCGGGCTGAAGATTTATAGTGACCTTGAGGAGCTTTACATCGAAGGCATAGCCCTTCGCATGGTGAAGGAGATCGACCATATAGCCGGAGAGAATATCCCCGAACCAGCGGCGAAAAGACTTCAATCCCTCTCCTATTTCTATAAGACATTCTATAAAAAAATAGACGAAGCCAATTACTCCACTCGATCTTCGAGATACCGTGAAGTCTCTTTAAATATTGAGAGAGTCAACCTCGGTCCCTTCAGAAAGATCATCTTTGCGGGCTTTTTCGGCCTTACTAAATCGGAAAAGGAGATCTTTAATTTTCTAAAAAGTAAGGAGGAAACTATCTTCCTGTTCCAAGATGACTTTGGAATAGACCTCTCTGAGCTGGGGATAAGGGCTGAAAGGGAGGGCATCCCAGGGAGACCAGAAATTCATTTTTATAAGAGTCCGGATACTCATGGCCAGGTCCTTGGGTTAGGGAGGCTTTTGAAGGATAAGATGGAGAATGGCGAAACACTTGACGAGAAAACAGTGATCGTTCTGCCATCAGCGGAGACATTGTTCCCATTATTCCATCACACCTTGAACCTTCTCAAACACGAGCAGTTCAATATCTCTCTTGGTTACCCCCTCCAAAGGACCCCTCTCTTCGGTCTTTTTAATAATCTCATGGAACTCGTCGTCTCCATGGATGGGAATCGTCTCTATGTTCCCTATTATTTGGAATTCATCCTTCATCCCTACATCAAGAATATCTATTTTGATGAACGGGCAGAAATTACAAGGATTCTTTTCCATACGATTGAGGAAGCCCTCACAGAGAAGCGGTCGAAAAAGTTCATATCTCTATCCGAGATCGAAAAGGAGGAGACAATTATTAGTCTTATCAAGGAGAGAATCTTAAACATAGAGGCAGATGTCACTCTGGAGAGGATCAAGGACCATTTAAAGGCAATCCATGAAAACACGATCAAGAAGATGCTCTCCTGTAAGAATGTGGGTGACTTTGCCACGAAGTTAAAGGAGGTGATCGAATACATCTATGAGAAGAGCACGGCTCGCCTTCACCCATTTTTCTATCCATACTCAGAATCGTTTGCCACCCAGCTCGACCTCATTTCGAGATCCCTGATGAGGGAGGTTAGGTTTGAAGAGATTGGGAGCTACTTCAAACTGATCAAGAAGGCGATTGCGACCACATATACCCCTTTTACCGGCACTCCCCTTAAGGGAGTCCAGGTCCTGGGCTTTCTTGAAACGAGAAATATTAAATTCGAGAAGGTCTTTTTCCTCGATCTCAATGAGGGGGTTATCCCTGAAATAACAAAAGAGGATACCCTTCTGCCCTTTAAAGTAAGACAAATGTTGAGACTTCCAACTTATCTGGAGAGGGAGAAACTCATGGCCTACTATTTTGATACACTTCTTAAGGGAGCCAGGGAGGTCCATCTCTTCTATGTCGAAAATTCTGAAAAAGATCGAAGTCGATTTGTTGAGAAGCTTCTCTGGGAGAGGCAGAAGGAGGAGAAGAGAATTGATGACAAAAGCTATGTAAAGGCCATTCAATATTCTGTAACCCTTCAGGGCAAAAGACCACGTCCCATCACGAAGTCTGGTGAGATGGTCCAATTCCTAAAGAATTACTCTTTCAGTGCCTCTTCACTCGATACCTATCTTCATTGTCCACTCATGTTCTATTATGAGTATGTTCTTGGTCTCAGGGAGAGGGAGGTTATTTCGGATGAACTGGAACGTGAAGAGATCGGTCTCTTTGTCCACCAGGTTCTTTTTGACTATTTCAAGGAGAAGATGGGCCGAACCCTTTCAGAGAAAGATATAAGCCTGAGGGAGCTTGAGAAGATCATCCATACTCGTTTTGAAGAGCAATATGGTAAAGACCCTTCAGGTGAGATCTACCTTTTGAAAAGTCAGATCGAGAACCACTTGAAAGATTTCATAAAGAATTATCAAATCCCGAAGATAAAGGAGATTCCTATACAAATAATGAACCTCGAGCATCGAATAGAGGTTGTAAAGGATTCTTTCAGACTCACAGCAAGACTGGATAGGATTGAGAAAAAGGGTGGGAGAACGGCAATAATAGACTATAAAACTTCGGCAAATAAGAAGTACCTGAGCATTAATTTTAATAAGCTCGATCCTGAAAACAGAGAGACCTGGAGTGAAGCCATAGGGACCCTTCAGCTTCCATTCTATATGACCGTCTATTCTCAGGATACCGGAGAAAAGCCTGAGGAGATCGATTGCTTCTTCTTACTCCTCGGAAGGAATATAATCGATACCGACATCGAACTACCTCTTTTTGAAGACAAGACCGAATTCGATCAGAGATTTAGTGACCTCCACCATATCATCTTCAGACTTTTTAAGGAGATTATTGATCCAAAACAGGCCTTTATCCCTACTAATAATCCAAAAAACAAGTGCGACCGGTGCATTTACAGGCATATTTGTACTAACTAAACAGGTATCTATTTTATTAACGCCATGCGCTATACTCTGCGTTTTGCGGTATTTCCCAGGGGACAAAAAATGCTAAGTTATTGCTATCATGTTGTTTTTTTGGTATATTAAGATCATCTTGGATGGGGGTGATTTAAATTTTGGACCTTGTTCGAAAGTTACGTGATAGCACCGGACCAATAACAAGTTGCTTGGATCAATATTAGCTTAATTTTAAGAAGACGTCTCTTTTTTTGCCATTGGAGGTTCCAAAGATCGGGCTTGAAG
>JBFMAE010000349.1:0-2100 GCA_040756085.1 Thermodesulfobacteriota bacterium
AGATTTTTTTGATAAATAATGCTTGCAGAAAGGGGACCGTCTAGAAGAAAAGGGGACATCCTATAGTCCTCTTGTCAAGAGAAAAAGTAAAAGATTAATAAAGTTTTTCAAAACAAGAAGTTAAAAAATAGGTCTTATTTTAAAAACACCTCTCCATCAAATCCATTCATGGATTTCAGCTCCATGGTTCGACGAGTCTCTCGCCACATACAAACTCTGTATCTAATCGTTACACGTTATCCGGTATGCCACACGATGGTAGCCACCAAGCATCCCTTATCCAGATTACAAAGTTCAGCGAGAGGCCCTGGATTGTCCCACACGAGGTCCTTCGTTAGCCTCCACGGTTCTACACGGGCTCTCTCGTCAAAAATTGAAATGCTTTTATTCTTTGTTTAGATAACTAGGATCAAATGACTCCTTTTTCTTCATCAATGTCCAGGCAATGATCAACAACTTGGCCGCCAGCTTCACTCTCATCTTAGTCTTAATTCCTTTCTCCCTTTCCCGGCCATGAAGCTTATTCATGTAATAAACCTTAAAGTCCCGATTCTTCGTTGAGGCAATCAGGGCGGCTTGATACAGAGCATAGCGAAGATCGGCCTTCCCTTTCTTGGAAATCACAGGAGTGGCCCCATCCGAATTCTTTCCACTCCGATCAGCACTCAAATCAAAACCAGCCATCTTCAAGACCTGTTTCCCACTCTCAAAACGAAAAGGATCCCCGATGGCCCCTAACACCTTCGAGGAAACATCTGGACCAAAACCCGGGATACTCAGAAGACATGGATACTCCGGGAACTGATTACAGATCTCCTTGATCTTAGCCTCTGTGGCCTTAATCGTCTCTCTTATCTGCTTCAATCCCTCCACCATCACTTGGGCCTCAAAAGCCACCGTCTTCCCCGCATCACATCCAATCGAATCCGCCGCCTTCTCCCATATCGCCTCTAACCGACGCCTCTGCTGCACCCCAGGGAGACGAGACGTTACCCTCTGAACAAATTCATCGTGGCTTAACCCCACAATCTGGGAAGGAGATAAACACCATCGGACCATAGCTAATGCCTCGGATTCGGATTGCCCGTAATATCGATCCAACTCCGGAAAATATTGGGCCAAAAGATGGTTCCGAATTCGTATCTTATAACCATGCTCCTGTTTCTTTAATCGCCTCTTAAGAGAAAGAAGATCTCGCAATCCCCTTAAGGCCAGAACAGGATATTCATAAAACAAACACTTCCCCTGGGAGATCAAATCGGCCACATTGGCTGCATCTTTCGTATCATGCTTGTCCCACCTCCCATCCAATAACTCCCGATTCCTCTTGACCCCTACCCCTGAAACCAATACGACCCTTAGCCCTAGCTTGATTAAATATTCTCCCAAAGGCTTATGATAATTCGCCGTAGGCTCCAGACCAAATACCACCTTCCCAAGACCATGTCGCACCCTCATCGCCTCTGCCTGATCCAGAAGCTTTTTGAAACCCCCCAGATCGTTGCCAAAAACCAGTCTTCTGAAAAGTGTCTTCCCCGTCGCTGTGCCAAAAAAGGCATTGTGCCGATCTTTCCCCACATCAATCCCTACAATCAAATACTGCTCCGAACCCCGAATATCTTTCTTCAATTGACGAAACTCCTCAAGCCTGTTACGATCTACCTCGTCCATAGGAAACCTCCTTTTAAGAATTTGAGTTTGTTGGTCCTTACTCTTATCTCTTAACAGGAGGTTTCTTTTTATGGTAGATTATAAATAAACTTTTTTTATCTTATGATTTGGAGTTTATCCTACCCCTTAAAGAATATATAACGGTTCTCTTTTTTAGGCTGCCCGCACCGGCAGATAACACAAGATTGCCGTTTCCACCCTTCGGGAAATTCCGACTTAATCGGGTTTTCGCCAATCCAAAACGTTATACTCTATTTCATCCCGTAATCTTCAATTTCTGACATGGCATCATCCTTACTATTTAGTAGAAGAGATACGCACCACTTGGTCGGGTCATAGAGGGAAGGCCGGGTCTTTTGGTATGGCTACTGCGTTTTGGGGGTGAAACGGGATTGTGTGAACCATAGGGTGGGGAGCTGGCCTTTCTTT
>JBFMAE010000350.1:0-15862 GCA_040756085.1 Thermodesulfobacteriota bacterium
GAGGGACAGAGAGCCAGCTTCGGAAGCTTTAGAATTGCGGTTATTTAAAAGTTATGGGTAACAGTCTAGGTGGTTGAAAATGATGTTTGTATGGTAATCAAGAGTATGAATTCATTCGGTAAAAGGTACCGCTCTAAAGCTCCCTTAGCTGCCTCTCTATCCCTTGGACGATTTCTATACCCCCCAAAGGATGGGCTTTTTTTTCTGCCAACTTTCTATTGCGACACAGGCACCAAGGGAGGGGAGTTACTCTTGTTTTTCCTTTCCAATATCTATTTTAGGATCGTAAAAAATTCTTGATTAGAAGGAAGTTATAGTATATACTAAAAGTAATACCATTTAAGGAGGTGAGTATTTATGTCTAAGAATCTTTCTCTTAAGCTTCAAGATGAAATCTTTGAAGAAACTAAACGGGTGTTGCAAAAGGTAAAACGGCCTCGAAACGCCTACATCAATGAAGCGATTCATTTTTATAACAGGCTTGTAGCTCGAAGACTACTGAAAAATAAATTGATTAGAGAATCGAATATTGTTGCAGCTGATTCAATGGCGGTCTTAGAGGAATTTGAAAAATTTGAAGAAGGTTTGCCTGGAGAAAGCGATGGAAATTAGAAAGTGGAATGTTTACCTCGCTGATTTGAATCCAAGGTTTGGAACAGAACCAGGGAAAACGAGGCCAGTTGTTGTTGTCCAAACTGACCTCCTCAACAATCACCATTCCTCTACCGTTGTTTGCCCATTGACGACCCAAATCCATCCCCAATCCGACGTCCTCCGGGTCCATCTTCGAAAAGGAGAAGCCGGGCTTATGGAACGATCAGATATCATGGTGGATCAATTGAGAGCAATAGACAACCGCCGGTTTCTTAAAAGATTGGGAATGATTGGGAGGTTAAGCCAGAAGAAGCTTGCCGAAAATATTCAAATCATTCTTAACTAATCCAACCCCCTCCCAAGCCAGCCAAGATCGCTTTGGTGATGGGGGCAGGTTCATCCAAAGGGTTTGCCCATATCGGCGTGCTCAAGATTCTCGAGTCGAATAAAATCCCGATTCACATGATCGTTTGAGCTTCAGAGATTATCCTTACTCCGACTGGAGGGGAGGTTGGAAGAGGGGAGTTACTGTCCATCCAGGACCTCCCGCACCTTTCGTGCCAATCCATTTACAGTAAAGGGCTTCTGGATGTAATTTATTCCCTCCTCCAAAACACCGTGTTGGGCAATCACATTATCCGCGTAACCCGACATATAGAGCACTTTTATCTCCGGACGAATTGACACCAGACGCTCTGCCAATTCACGACCATTCATCTTTGGCATCACAACATCTCCTACCAACAGATGAATGGGACCTTTATGCTGCTCACAGATGAGCAAGGCATCAACTCCTTGAGGCGCTTCCAAAACCCTGTATCCCTGCCTCTGTAAGATCCGCACAGCCAACTTACGAACCTCCTCCTCATCCTCCACCACAAGAATCGTCTCACTCCCACGGAGAAGCTTTTCCTCAACCACTTTTTTCTTCAATAGATCCAGAGGCTCGTCCACCCGGGGAATGTAGATCTTAAAGGTAGCGCCCTTTCCAGGCTCACTGTCAACCCAGATATACCCCCCACCCTGCTTCACAATCCCATAGACCGTTGACAGACCTAATCCCGTCCCCTCCCCTCTCTCCTTGGTCGTAAAGAAAGGCTCAAAGACTCGCTCTTTAATCTCTGGTGTCATACCGACTCCCGTATCGCTCACGGAGACCATCACATAATGGCCCGGAATTACATAGACATGGGCCTTAGCATAGTGTTCATCCAATTCCACATTAGCCGTCTCGATGGTTAGTTTCCCTCCCAAAGGCATGGCATCCCTGGCGTTGACCGCAAGGTTCATGATCACCTGTTCGATCTGCCCAGGATCGGCTTTGACCCTTCCAAGATCGTCAGCCAAATGAGTTACCAATTCGATATCCTCACCAATGACGCGACAAAGCATCTTTTCGAGATCCTTGAGAGTGGTGTTGAGGTCGAGAACCTTCATCTCCATCACCTGGCGACGGCTGAAGGCAAGAATCTTCCGGATCAAATCCGATGCCCGATCGGCGGCTTTCTTAATCTCGTTGAGATTTCCCCACAAAGGGTCACCTTCCTTAAGTTCTAAGAGGGAGAGTTGGAAGTAGCCTTTGATAATGGTGAGGATGTTATTGAAGTCATGGGCGATGCCTCCTGCCAGCAAACCAATGGCCTCCATCTTCTGAGACTGACGAAGCTGTTCTTGAAGAATAGCCTTCTCATCCTCGGCCCGCTTGCGTTCAGTGATATCCCTGAAGTCCTCAATAATGCCAAGCAATTCACTATCCCGGCCTCG
This sequence comes from Thermodesulfobacteriota bacterium, assembly GCA_040756085.1. Taxonomy (GTDB): domain Bacteria; phylum Desulfobacterota; class BSN033; order BSN033; family UBA1163; genus JBFMAE01. The sequence goes on from JBFMAE010000350.1 coordinate 2,359, forward strand.
ATAGGGTTTTGCCACAATCCAACACGGAACCTTTGAGCCGTCAATGCGATAGTTCTCTATTTCATCCTCCAAATAAGTGCGTCCCTTGAGTATTTGTGCCAACGGGCATCCCTCTGTATGGCACCTCTCCCCGCCAAAAACTTCGTAGCACTTCCTTCCCAGACTATCCTCTTTGCTGACACCGGACATCTTGGCTAGAACGTCATTCATCCGGATGACGTTGAAATCATGGTCAACGACACGGATACCACCGGCGGTTGTGTTGAGTATTTGATCGAGTTCAAATGTCCTTTCTTTAACCATCTTTTCAAGGTTTTTTGCATACTGTTCTTTTAAAGCTGTTTCGATCTCTAATTCCCGTCTGCGCGCCGAAAGACCTCTCCGAAGAAGAAGCAGATCGATCCCTTTATTCACCGAAACAACAAGTTCTTCGGAAGATATAGGTTTTCTCAGATAGTTGGAAACACCCAGTTTCAATGCCTCGATAGCGGTCTCATGGTCGCCGTGGCCTGTGATGATGATTGATACAAAATTGTCAGTGATCTCTCTGCATGCCTTCAGCATCTCAAGCCCGTCCATTTTCGGCATCCTGATGTCTGCAATGACCACATCTACCCTATAGTTTTTAAAGTAATCCAGGCCTTCGACACCATCGTAAGCAACTGCTGTCTGATATCCCTCCTTGTCCAGCTCACGCTTGATGCGTGTGCACACATCTTTTTCATCATCCACCACCAGGATACTATGCCTCAAAGCCTGCTTCGCCTCAATCGTCCTTTTCTGCTGGACACGGAAGATTGCCGTGTTGAGTTCCTCTAAGGAAATCGGCTTGCGCAGATAATCCACTGCACCGAGGCGAATCGCCTCCATCGCCTTCTCCTCGTCGCCATATCCTGTAATGACAACAACATCCATATCAAGCCGCGCCTCCCTGATCTCCTTCAGTAGTTCGAAACCACCCACCTTTGGCATTTTTAAGTCGAGAAGGAGTAGCTCGTAAGGCTTCTCCTTTCTTTTTGCATTATGGAGCCTCTTGATAACGCCTACCGGTGAGGTGGTATATTCAGCCTCAAAGCCTTCCTTTTTCAATTCGCTCTGGAGGCGCTTGCAGATATCCTCTTCATCATCGACGATGAGTCCCTTCATTTTTCTTCCTCCTTCAAAGCAGAACTACCCCGAAGAGCGTTAAGGCGCTCAATCCCCTTCTTTACCGAGGTGATGAGTTCATCCAGCGACAGAGGCTTTTTTAAATAATCGTAAGCATGCAGCTTCAGTGCCTTTTTAGCGTTTTCATAGTCGCCATGACCAGTAATGACAATAGAAACAAAATCGTTGGTGATCTCTCTGCATTGCTCAAGCATCTCAAGACCGCTCATCCCTGGCATCTTGATGTCTGCAATCAGCACATCAACCTTGTTCTTCTTGAAATACTCAATACACTCCCCTGCGGTGTAGGCAACTGCTGTCTGATATCCTTCCTTGTCCAGCTCACGCTTGATGCGTCTGCATAGATCTTGCTCATCATCTACAATAAGTATTCGGTACCTTCTATTGGCATATGCCTCCTCGACTGCCTTGTGATGCACTTGGGAGAGGATAGCATCGAGCTCCTCAAGGGAGACAGGCTTGTTCAGATAGTTTCGTGCAGAAAGGCGTATAGCTTCAATCACTATCTGCTCTTCACGATAACCGGTCATAATAATCACCTCAACGCCCAGATGCTCTTCACGGATACGGCTGAACAGGGTGAGGCCATCCATCCCCGGCATCCGGATGTTGAGGAGCAGAAGATTGTAGGGCTCACCATCCCTCCTTGCCCCCTTTAATTCCCCCAGAACATAGAGTGGTGATGTTCTATAATCAACCTCATGGCCTTCTTTCTGCAGTTCACGCTGCAGACGCCGGCAAATCCCGATTTCGTCGTCAACGACCAGTATTTTCATTTCATTTAATTTTTATCGGCAGTGCTACCTTGAAAGTAGCGCCTCCCATCTCGTTATCCTCAACCCAGATTTTGCCCTTGTGCGATTGAACTATAATGCCATAGGCAATAGAAAGACCAAGCCCTGTGCCCAGCCCCGGCTCTTTTGTAGTAAAAAATGGCTCAAATATCCTTGGTTTGATCTCATCCGGAATACCGTAACCATTGTCTGCAAATTCAAATACCACATGATCGCCTTCTTGTAAGATGCTGCATTTCAATTGTTTCTGGAAGCTCCCGTCCGCTCGTTCTGCCTCTTTTCCCTTCTCATCCAGTGCCTGACGTGCATTTGCCAGGATGTTTAGAAATACCTGTTCGAGCTGATTCGAATCTACTTCAATAGGCGGTAGGGCCTCCTCGATGTGGCGTGAGACCGCAATGTCATGCACCCTGAGCTGCCCACCAACCATAACAAAGGCATTATTCAATATCTGCTCCGGCTCCACCATTTTTATTTCACCGGGCTGTCTGGCGAATGTTCGCATGTGAGTGATGATCGTGTCGATCCGCCTGACATTGTGCAGTATATCTTCTGTGTCCTGTGGAAGAAGGCTCATATCAATGCGGTTTTTCTTGATGTCACACAATATACTTTCTGCTGCCATAGAGATTAGTGTGAGCGGCTGGTTTATCTCGTGTGACAGTGCAGTAGCCATCTCCCCGAGTGTAGAGAGCCTGGAGGCATGTGCAAGCTGTCTCTCTTTTGCCAAGATCTTATCCTGCTGCCTTCTCTGCTCTGTTATGTCCCTAAAATCTTCAACGATGCCAATCAGCTCGCCTCGAGGTCCCCGAAGGGGAGTTGCCGTCAAAATGCAGGGGATTTTGATGCCGTCGTTGCGTTCCTTTTCTACCTCATATTCAACACGCTTCTGACCGCCGAGGATCTGGGTCAGCGTACAATCAAGTGTATGACATAGGAGGCCAGAAAACCCCTCATAGCACTTTTTGCCCACTGCTTCATCCTTGCTTACGCCCGACAGGGTCGAAAACGTCTCATTAACTCGGAGCATGTTGAAGTCTTTATCAATCAGACGCATACCGCCACCTGCGGTGTTAAATATCTGATCGAGTTCCGCATAGGCAAGTTCGGTTGCCTTCTCCGAACGCCTCGCATGCTCCCTGAGGATGCTTACTATTAACCCAACTAAAAAGAACATCACGGATCGGAGAAGGTCTTCCCAGTATGGAGCGTCCAGACCAGAAAGGAGATGAAAGGCCATTAACGAAGCCCCAAGGAGGATACCTATCCAGACACCCCGCATTCCGTACCAGAACCCGGCCAAAACTACGGGCACATAGAAAAGATGGGTAAACAAAATGTCCTTAGCCAGTATCCAATGAAAATAGTAGATTATCCCTATACAAGTCAGAGTAAGAAAAACCAGAAATATTATTTTTAAGGAAACGTTACCCTGACGCTGTCTACCTATCTTTGGGCTACTGCTAACTACTGACATAAAGATCCTTTCCTAATAACTCTTTTCCTCTATGAAGAGATTAATACGAGAAGGTTTTTTTATTTTTTGAAATGAGAATCGGATCTCGAGAAATGAAATTTCTTTGTAAAAACAACTACTTAGGGGGGGGTGAATTTCTTGTAGCACTCAGGAATGGGTATATATAAATAATCGGGCTTATAATGGATTTCCTTAAACATTAACTCTGTTGTTGCATTAAATTCTGCGTTCGTAATCATAAAAACCTTTGCCAGTTGATTTAGAGTTTTAGTTTCGAAGAGATAATATTAAAATTGTGAAAAGGTGTCAATAAAATATAAAATAAAAATGTAATCCCTCAAGCATGACAAGATTACGAATGTCCGTCTAATACTTCACGGACCTTATGTACCAGGTTATCTGACGTGAAAGGTTTTTGGAGATAGGGTCTTCCATTTTTTAAAATTTCATTATTGAGGAGGGCATGATCTATGTAACCGGATATGTAAAGCACCTTCATCTCAGGATGAGCAGAGGTCAGGCTTATTGCCAGCTCAGGGCCACTCATTCCAGGCATGACCACATCGGTCAACAACAAGTGGATCGGGTGGGGGTTTTGATTTTGAAACAGACGGAGAGCTTCTTCACCGGATTTGGCTTCCAGCACATGGTAACCCTCTTTCTTCAGAATCGCGACAGTTACTTTCCGGACCACTTCTTCATCTTCTACAACAAGGATAGTTTCAGAAATCTTCGGCGATTTATATGGTGTCGCCTCGAGTTTCATCGACTCTACTTCCCCTTCAATCCTCGGGAAATAGATCTTAAAGGTTGTCCCCTGATCCGGTTGACTCTCAACCCAGATACCCCCCCCACTCTGCTTGACGATGCCATAGACCGTCGAAAGGCCCAGACCCGTACCTTTGCCCTTTTCTTTTGTTGTAAAAAAGGGCTCAAAGATATGTTCCATGTTTTCTGGTGGTATCCCAACCCCTGAATCCCTTATCGAGAGCATCACGTAATCGCCCGGTTTTACATCAAAATGGGTATGAGAATAATTCTCATCGAGTACAACGTTGGCTGTCTCAATGGTGAGTTTTCCGCCAGAAGGCATGGCATCCCTGGCGTTGACAACTAAATTGACGATCACCTGTTCGATCTGCCCCGGATCCACCTTGATTTTATTCGGGTCTTTAGACAGAACAGGGATCAGTTCGATGTGCTCACCGATTAGGCGTTGAAGAATCTTATTCATATTGGAAACGAAAGAATTGAGGTCGAGTATCTTCGGCTGGAATACCTGCCTTCGACTGAAAGCCAAGAGCTGACGGGTCAATGATTCGGCTTTTTTTGCCGCATTCTTAATCTCTATGGTATCGGGGTAAAGGGGGTTATCCGGATCGATACTGCTGAGCAGCAAATCGGTATAGCCGGTGATAATGGTCAAAAGATTGTTGAAATCATGGGCAACACCGCTTGCCAACTGACCAATGGCTTCCATTTTCTGGGATTGACGGAGCTGTTCTTGAAGAGATGACCTTTCCTCCTCTGCCCGCTTACGCTCAGTGATGTCCTTCACCGTTCCCATGCTTGCTATTCTGCCATGATAATTAATCAAACCAAGATTCATATTCACGATGACTCTGGTAATACTATCCTTATGTAGCATTCGAAATTCATATTCATTAGGAACATATTCCCCTGCTTGCCGTCGAACGTAACGACTCGAAACCATCTCTAAATCCTCTGGGGCAACGAGTTGCCGAAAGTCCATCCCAATAACTTCCTCTACGGTGTAGCCAACCATTCTTGCAAACGCCTCATTGACAAATTGCATTTTAGCATCTTGAATCACAAAGACACCGTCCTGTATGTTTTCAATTAACATGCGGTATTTTTCTTCCGACTGTTTCAGTGCTTCCTCTACCCGACTCCGTTCGGTAATTTCAAGTTGCAATACTTCATTGGTTTGGACAAGTTCTCTTGTCCGCTCCTGAACCCGTATTTCCAATTCGTCGTGAATTCTACGAAGCTCTTCCTCCACACGTTTTCGCTCAGTGATTTCTTTCTGGAGTTGAAGGTTCTTTTCTTCAATCTCACGTTCTCTCTTGGAGGATTCTTCAAGGCGCGTATGAAGAATCAAATTGCGAGTGTTGGTCCTCAAGATGATAGCCATTCCGCTTAAAATGGCTAATGATACCACCCCCATCGCTAAGGGTATGTGCCAAGGAAGGGTTTGCCCAAATACCTCGGAGGTTGGTAAAACGCAAACCAAAGAAAAAGGTATATCTTTTATTGGAACCCGAATGGCAACCATGTCCACCTTGACTCCATTTTTGAGGGGGACTTTAAGCCGGTACGTTTTTCCAGTTTCTATATTACTAAGATCAGGTATTTTGGAAAAGGGAGCCTTTAATTTCAAATCTTCTGGAACGTAGAGATAGCCCTTTCCACAATCTAAAAGAATAACTCGTCGTGTGAATCCCTCTGTCTCGATAAGATGTCTATAAACGGTTTTTGGAGAAACCAATGTAATGATCTGCCCCGCATATTTATTTTTGAAGAAATAGGGAATGGAAACTGCCACTTTCCATAGATTTCTATTGGATTCATGGACAATGATAATCTGCGAGCCTTCTGGTGAAAGAAACTTTTTCCATTCTTGCTTATCATTCTGTTTTCCGCTTATCGGTTGGGTATCGACAAGTAATTCCCCATTGCTATCAACAAAAATGATCCGGGTATAGATCCTATCCTTCCCAAGCTTCCTCTCCTTTAAAAGGCGATTGAAGGTCTCAGAAATGGTTAGAAGGCTTGCACGCAGCCCATACTCCATTGACATCCCGAGAGCCTTATTTTCGAAGAAGATAGAGATCTCCCGGCTTTCAGCAAGGTTCTTTAGATCGTTTCTCCGCTCGAAATAGAAGTAGCTTAGTGCTGTTGCCCGTTTCTCCAAATCTTGCCTTAATTGTTCTAAGGCAAACTCCTGCAATTCGAGCTGGGATAGATAATTTTTTCCAACTAAAAAGGCGATAAAGCCAACCAGCACAACACTTACACCCATGGTGGCCAGATTCCACTTTCCTTTTAGGAGATTCCGGAATAATTGCATGTTCTTCACCCTGATGATGTGGCCCCTCACATCCTTTTCTTACATTTTTTTGAAAAACTCTGGATAATAATCGAAGACTAAGGGGTAATATTTTTTGACGAGTCGCAAATAAGTTCCATCTTTCATGGACTGTTTAAAAAATCGGTTAAAAGCATCACGTAACTGTGGGGATGTTTTGGCAAATGCACAACCCATATCCTGCAAGGGTGAAATCGGACCGACTACTTTAATCTTACCTGGCCATTTTTCTAAGGCGATCAGGGCATCTGCCACATCTAACAGGGTCATCTCAGCTTCGCCCTTAATGATAGCCGGAGCAAGCTCGTTCAAGTTCCTATCGAACAGTTTTATTTTTGCCCCGGTCTTTTCCAGATTATAAAGGGAAGGATCGAGGCAAGTATTGGCCACTCCCAGGACAGTATGTCCCTTAAGTAGGTCCTTAACTTTAGCAACGTCTTTTTCAATATTGCCACTGGGCTTTATAGGTTTTACTGAGGAATCTGCTCGCACTACTAACCAGACCTGGGTGGGGAAAGTCGGGATAGAATAATTCACAATCTTTTCGCGCCAGGGAAGTACGGTAATGCCATTGGCAGCGATATCTCCTCTAATTGGTGTGTCACCAAGAATTTCGATATCCTCACCCTTAGGTTTTACCTTTTTTCCACTGATATCACCGATTAAATTTTTCCAGGAAGTCTCGACGTACTCATATTTTACGCCTAAATGTTGAGCAAATAGTTTTACCAATTCTATATCAAGGCCGTCTCCACTACCTGTAACAAAGTTGGCATAGGGCACTCCCAGATGCCTCAGGATTCCTTTTCCTTTAATTTCCGGAAGATCCGCTCCAGAGGCAAGTCCATTAGAGATGATTACCAACATGGCAATTGTAAAAATCCAAGGGGTTAGATGAATAAGTCTTTTTTTCATTATGCATCCCTCCTTTTAAAAATGAAAAGCCCGTTGCTTAAATAAACCACGGGCCCCGAGAAATTTTCTTCCCTGCCTACCGGCCCCGGTCCCGCACTATTAATAGACCGAGGGCGGGGCAGGCAGGTGCTTCGGCAACCCGGCCATCCTGAGAACTTAGGACCCGTGCCTGCACGCCGTAGTGCCTATCAACGATAGGTAGGCTCCTCGGCTTACAGACACTCCTGCATACTGTATTGCCTGCCCGTGGTAGGCAGGCGTTTCTGCACGCAGGCGTGGCTTTCCCCGCCTGCTCCATATCTGGAACAGTGGGCCTCCCCACCAATGATGGTGGGCAGGCGCCCTACGATTACTCGGAGTTTGGCTTTATTGGAATATAATTTATTAAAAGAGCAATTTCAATGCCAAAAGATGAAATGAAATTTAACAATTTGTTTTTATTACGTTTTCCAAAAAATTGATATTTTTTCAAAAGGTGTTTTATGTAACATTATTTGGCTTTAAGTGACATTTTGTCAAAAGAGGTTAAATAACTTATCATTTTAAAATATTTAGGAAATTGATAAAATTTAAATCCATTATAATAAAGGTGTATAAATATTTGTGTGGTAGCGGTCACGGAGGGAAGGCTCGATTTCGGCCCGTGGGAACAGATTTTTTATGGAGAGTTCGATGGTAGGCGAAGGAAGAGGGTCCTCATTAAGATCATTGGAGAATGATGTTTTTTTAAAAATGTGTTATGAAATTAAGCATTGTAATGTGAATCAATAAGGGGAGTTGAAGTATGCCAATAGATTTAAAAAGAACAGCTCTTTATTCATGGCATAAGGAGAACAAGGGTCAGATGGTAGAGTTTGCTGGCTGGGAGATGCCCGTTGCTTATCAGCGGGGCATTCTGGAAGAACATCTCAGCACCAGGAAATACGGGGGTTTGTTCGACATCTCCCACATGGGACGTTTTTTGATTCGGGGAGTGGATGCCATTCCTTTTATGCAATATGTCTTAACGAACAATGCGGTGGCCCTCGATCCGGGCATGGCTCAATATACTCTGGTCCAGAATGAGAGAGGTGGTGCCATTGACGACGCCTACCTCTACCGGTTGGAAGAAGATCGTCCGTCTCTGGAGGCGAATTATCTCCTCGTTGTGAATGCGGCGAATATAGGGAAGGATTGGGATTGGTTCTTGGATCAAAAGAAACGATTCAAGGGTCTTGTCATCGAAAATAAAACCGATGAAATCGGAATGATTGCGCTTCAAGGTCCTCATGCCAAGAGAGTTTTAGAAAAGATTCTTTTAGAAGACCATACCAAACTTCCTGACCCATGGAGAAATCGATTAAGAGTTTGTGAGTTAGAAGGAGAACACATCTATGTGACAATTTCCAGGACGGGTTATACAGGTGAACCTATCTGTTTCGAACTATTTTTACCCAGAGAGAAGCTGAGGCTCATATGGGAAAGGATCATTGCCATTGGAGAGGAAGAAGGGATTGTTCCAGTCGGTTTGGGAGCGAGAGATACTCTAAGATTAGAAGCAGGACTTCCCCTCTACGGTCATGAACTGGGACTTGATCCACAGGGGAAAGAGATCCCCATTTATGCAGTTCCCTCGGCAGCAAGATTGGCCATGAGTTTTTCTCCCCTGAAGGGGGAATTCATCGGGAAGGAAATACTGAGAAGGCAATTCGAAGAGGTGACAGCGAGAGAGGGTGGGAAACCTTTGCCTCCCAAAGAAAGACAGCTTGTTCCCAAAAGGATCTTCCCCCTCATGATGACCGGTCAGGGGATCACGAGGCAGGGGTACGAGGTTCTGGTCAACGGAGGACTCGTTGGTCACGTGACGAGCGGAACGATGGTTCCTTACTGGGTCTTTTCGGATCGGGGCATCCTTTCGGAACCCACGGACGAAAAAAAGATGAGATCCATCGCTTTGGCGTATATCGATGCAGAGTTGAAAGAAGGGCAGAGAATAGAGATCATGCAGCGAGGGAAGAGGTTTGAAGGGGTCATTGTTGAAAGGCATCTATCGGCTGAAGCTCCTCCCTATGCCCGGCCAATCCTTCTTAAAGAGCCTAAGAAGAAAGAGGTGCCTACAGGGAGCTTAAAGGAGTTAACAGAAAGATTTGTCAGCCGTGTGGTTAAGAATACTCATTGGAGACAGAGAGAGACGATCAATCTCATTCCCTCGGAAACAACTCCCTCTCTTCTCGTCAGGCTTCTTACCATTTCTGATCCGTCCAGCCGATACGCAGAACATCGTCTGATGAAGGCATTTAAGGAGACTGATGTCTTCTATTATCAAGGGACGAAGTTAATTGGGGAGGTTGAGGTCCTTTTAGCAGATGAACTTCGGCGCTTCATCGGGTGTACAGAAGTTGAGCCAAGGGTGATCAGCGGGCAAATGGCCAATACCGCTGTCTTCAGCGGGATCGTAGATCACCTCAATCGCCTGGATCGGAGAAGTGAACCGCGAAGAATCAGAAAGGTGATGAACCATCATCTCGGAAGAGGCGGCCACCTTAGCGCACAACCCATGGGTGCCTTAAAGGACTTTATCGCCAATGATCCGCAGACCGAGAGACCAGCCGCTATTCCTTTTCCGGTGCTGAAGGAGGATCCTTACCAGATCGATCTCTTAAAAGCGAAAGAACTCATAGAAGAGCACAGACCTGAATTGATCGTTCTGGGAAAAAGCATGGTGATCTATAAAGAGCCTTTGAAAGAGGTTGCTGAGATGATTGGCCACATGAATCCCAAGCCGATCCTGCTTTATGACATGGCCCATGTATTAGGATTGATCGGGCCTTATTTTCAGGAACCCTTTAAGGAAGGGGCTGATATTGTCACGGGTTCAACTCATAAGACATTTTTTGGACCCCAGAGAGGAGTGATCGGCAGCAACATGTCAGAAGGAACGGAATACGAGGAACTCTGGGAAGCAATTATCCGCAGGGTTTTTCCCGGAAGCGTCAGCAATCATCACCTGGGAACGCTGGTAGGCCTTTTGTTAGCTGCCTATGAGATGAATGCCTTTAAATCAGAGTATCAGAAGGCGGTGATCACCAATGCGAAAGTTTTTGCCCGGTCTCTTAAAGAGCAGGGATTAATGGTGGAGGGAAATCCGAGGGCTGGATATACAGAGACCCATCAGGTGATCGTCAGGGTCGGCTATGGGAAGGGGCCATTAATGGCTGAAAGACTGGAAGAGAACAACATCATCTGCAACTATCAGGGTGCACCCGATGACGAAGCCTTTACCACTGCAAGTTGTCTGAGGATGGGAGTTCAGGAGATGACCCGTTTCGGGATGGAGGAGGATGATTTTACCCAGCTGGCTGAGTATATGAGAGAGATCGTTCTGAAAGACCGGCCTGTTGCCAAAGAGGTCTCACAATTCAGAAAAAGGTTCACAGAGATGAGATACTGTTTGCCCGAAGCGGAGGCCGCCTCAATGGTAAATCAACTCATTGAAGTGATTCGATGATAGCTTTGGGCGTACCTCTCTGTCATTCCCATGTAAATGGGAATCCAGGAGGGGTGTCATGAATATGAGGATTCCTGCTTTCGCAAGAATGACAAAGAAAGGAGGTCAGAATGTTTACAAGAAAAAGTTTTTGTTTCTCAGGATGGGTTATTCTCTTCTGTCTCGTCATTGTTTTCGGATGTTCAACTCCACCGAAAAAACTTGATCCATCCATCTCCGGGCCCCAGTTGATTGTGAATCCTGAATCGATTCGTCTCGGAGTGGTAAAATTGATGGGAACGAAAATTGTTTTTATTGAATTAAAACCTACGAATATTGTCTTTGAGGGGGCAGGTTTTAAACCAAAAGACTCCGTCTTTATCACTTTAACAGGGCCAAATCAGACAAAGATAGTCGTAGCTGAAGCTCCCATTAAGCCTGATGGGACCTTCAAGGCCGAAGTAAGCAAACTAACAAAGATCACGGAGATCTTAAGAGCAGATGCTGGGTTTGAGGTTAAGGAAAAGTATGAGGAGTTTATTATTATCACACAACCACCCATTCCAGAGGGTGTCTACACAGCCAAAGTCATATGCATGATGTCTGACCTTACAGCGGAGACAAAACTGACTGTTAAGGGTCCGTCGATATTCAATAGTTTGATGGATTGGTTAGGAAAAAAGAAGGGAAAGATTCGGGAAGAAAAAGCCAAATGAGAAGAAAAATGGACTTCAACTATGAAAATTTTTTTAATGGTTCCTGTTTTTTACTTGAACTGCCGCTTGGTCCTTAAACCTCCAACCTTTAACCTTTGGCCTTTTTGCTAATAGTCACCTCCTTTCTCTTTTGTTTCTGCCTCTGTCTAATACTTCTCGAAGAAATAAGGATGTCCCAGAGTTCGTCATGATTAGTAAATGCCTTTCTTCCTTTTTTCCCCACTTCTTCAACTACCCCTACAAGATTTCGGGGTCTGCTCTTTTCAAACTTGTAAATACGGACGATGTAAGTAGTTAAAACCATAAACAATGCGAGGAGTGGAAGAATTACAAATTTTTATGGAGTTTATATCACGGAGGGGATTACAGATTATGTACAGATTCGATGGAAATAAAAGATAGGGGGAGAGGGTAATGGGGACATCGAAATTTTTCGACTTTTGTAATTTATTTGTTACAATAGACTACAATGAAGCTGCTCATGGATGCAGATTTTTTAATCAAACTTACTAAGGCTGGCCTTAAAGAAGAAATTTGCAAACGATTTGGAGTAGATATTCCTTCTATTGTTAAAAAGGAGGTTGTTGATGCAGGTAAAAGCAAAGGTTTGTCGGATGCAGAATTAGTGGAGAAAAATATTCAAAATGATATCATTCGAGTTAATGGAAAAGAATCTTCGACCATGTTAAAGGAGACCAGGCTCTTATAGAAATTTTTAAGTAAGGACAATATGATTTAATAGCAACCGATGATGGCAAACTGATTAGATTACTTAAAACAATTGGTATCCCTTATATTTTGCCTGGTCTTCTCATTTATTCTCTTTATCAAAAGGATATCATCAATAAAGTGACCGCCCTTCATTGGCTCGAAAAACTTTCCGACTTTATCAGTGAAGATGAATATAGTATGACCAAATTTTTATTGGAGGAAAAATCATGAAGGTCAAATCCCTAAGAATTCCTGAAGATATTGATAAGGCGATAGACTATGTAGCTAAGTCAGAGAAACTTGAAAAAACACAATCTCTTCGAAAACTAATGAGATTGGGATTCGAATTTTATGCTGCAAAATCCTATGAAAGGGGGAAACTAACTCTTCGTGAAGCCGCTGACCTATTAAATCTAACGCTCTCAGAAACGATTGATATCCTCTCGGAGATGGGGGTTAAAGGAAATATCAAAGCGAAGGATGTGATGGGAAGCCTTAAATCAGTCCGTTCTGGATAGTTGATCTTCCATTGCCCGTATCTCCATTTCATCGGTTCTCATTTAATATTTTTTAATAGAGAGCTTTGGTTTCGCCGGAAGGTTCGATTCCAAGCGTTGAAGAAAGGGTCCGCTTGCAACGGTTATAGGCGGAAAGGGCTTTGGCTTTCTGACCGAGATTAAGATAACAGGCGATGAGACCCTGGTAAAGTTCCTCAGCAAGATCATCTACCTCTAATCCCTTGAGGTAGCAATCCAAAGCCTTCCCCCATTGCCCCGATTCCTGCCAGTATCGGCCTAACTTTTCAATACCTTCTAAAAACTTGCTTCTAAGACGTTCATGAAGAGACACCATCCAGGGCTGTTCACAGGGAGACTGTTCAGCCAGTCTTCGAGAGGAAGATTTCTCCCCTGTGCCAATGATGATTGGCACGCAGGCGTATGAAGGCAGGAGGTGGCTCACTGCGGCTGATCAGGATCATGTTCACCCCTTCCGGGATTCTGGATATTCCATTGAGGATGATTCCATGAAAAGATGATTCAGACGGGACTTCTTGATAGTTATCAAAAACAATGATAAATCCCCCTTTGTCCCCTTTTTTCAAATCCCCCCTTAATCCCCCCTTTTCTAAAGGGGGGTGAGGGGAGATTA
>JBFMAE010000351.1:0-6673 GCA_040756085.1 Thermodesulfobacteriota bacterium
ATACCCTGTTGTTGCATAAATCCTATCAGACAGGGATGCTTCCAAACCTGTCCAATGCGGCTTTGTTAGTTATTTTATGGGTAAAACGCGTTTTCACAAAAGGTGGCCTTTGTAATATGCTGGGAATTCCGGTATTCAACTCATCAAGGTGGCCGCCGGAAAGCTTTTCCAGCATCCCTGTCTGCTGGATTATTTAATTTTTTGGAACATCAGGGTATACTGTCATTCCGAGCGGAGTGAGGAATCTCATATTTTAATGGGTACTTCGGGACTTCGTTCCTCGCAATGACGGTGTAAGGAACTAATGTGGGATAATGCAATTTTTTGATGGTTGGATTTAGATATTTTTAGTTACGGACATCCGAATTATTATTTAGAATTTAAGATTTTTTCCACCAAAATCTTCATACTCGAGAGATCCAAGGGTTTCGTCAAAAAGGCATCGGCCCCTGCTTCTCTGAAAAAAGGTTCTCCCACACCGGATCCAGAGATCACCAAAATAGATAATTGAGGGTTGTCCATCTTTATTCTTTTCAATAAATCAATACCATTCATATTGGGCATCATATAATCTGTCACAATCAAATCGTATCTATTTTCCTTAACATACCTTATTGCCATATCACCATCTTCAACACTATCCACTTCATATCCATTTAAAAGAAAAAATTTTGATAAGAGATTTCTTATCTCTTTATGATCCTCGACAACCAAAATTCTCTTCATCACGTTAACCCCGTTTAACAAATATTCTCAAATTACAACCAATAATTGTATTTGTCAAGAACAAAATGCAACCGTAGGTTTATAGACATTCTCCTCATGTCCACTTTAAATGATGAATAAAATCGTTTAGGGTGATATATTATGATAAAAACTCATAAGGAAATAGGCACCGAGATCAAGAGAATACGAAAAGTCTTGGGGATGTCTCAGATGAAGTTGGCTGAAGAGGTAGGGGTTTCATTTCAGCAGATCCAGAAATATGAAAAGGGTGTTAATAAAATTTCCATGGAGATGATCCAACGAATAGCAATGGCATTGGGGATTTCGGTGAGCACATTCTTTGAGAAGGAAAAGACCCCTATCGTCTCAGAACCTCCTGGGAAGTATTACTCCAAAAGAAAAAGTTTAACAGGTGAGACATCTTTGCCGTTGAACTTAGAGGAGACCGCTCTGCTTCAACTTTTCCGAAAGGTCGAGAGCAAGAAAATCAGGGAAGGCCTGACCAAGCAATTGAGAGGGATCATAGAATTAGAAAGGCGGAAGAAATAATTGTTTACCCCGTTTGAAATAATGGCCCGCTTCTCTGCACGGGGTTAGATTTTAGAATAATTCCGGTGGGGTTTAATGCCCCGCCTGTGTGGCCGGAGCCACTTCGGCGCGGCGAAGGCCCGCTGGAATTTCTAACGGGGTTTAGCAAAAAATAGTTTCCCTCAATACCTCCTCCACCGTTGTATATCTCCTGGATTCACTTCCAAAGGTTTCTATAGTGAACGCCATAAATAAGTTGCCATCGTGGGGTGTCATTGCGAACGAAGTGAAGCAATCCCATAAGATTGCCACGTCGCTGCGCTCCTCGCAATGACTCTTTTATTAAGTCGTTTATTATAACCCGAATGAGGATAGAGCTTGACACAGATAAAAAATATGAATATTTTAATTTCGGTGATTTAAAAACATTGGTGGATGAATGGCGATCTTTCAACCTGGGGGAGAAGCGATGCAGATTATATGTAAAATTAAGGATATGCAACAAATGTCGGATAGACTGAGGGGGGAGAGTGAATGGTGTTCTTATCCAATATGTGGAGATCAGAGATGCTGCGATGCTTGTGAGAATTGAGAATGTGAACAAGCCCGCAGTGATCTCTGTAGCCGCAATTGTTGGATCAACGAGACTGATAGATAACATCATAATCGGAAGATGAGGAACCGTTTTAAATTAGTGATTTTTGATCTCGATGGGACGCTTACCCGGGAGCGGTCCATCTGGGAATATATTCATAAGCAATTGGGAAAGTGGTATGGATTTGCAGAAGAGTATCAGACTCAGTTTTTAGCAGGAAAGATTTCTTACGAAGAATTTTGTGAACGGGATGCCCAAGTCTGGAAGGGGATGAGTGTGGTGGAGATCACCAAGACTGTTGAAACAGTTCCATTTCACCCTGGGGTGGATGAACTCGTCAACTACCTTAAGCAGAAAGGGTTGAAACTTTCGATGGTTTCTTCGGGTCTTTCTATCCTTACAAGTTGGGTTCATCAGAGATATGGGTTTGACTACTCTGTTTCTAATGATCTCCTCCATGAAAATGGGGTCTTAACCGGAAAAGTGAAGATTCAGGTCTATTACGATAAGAAGGCCGAATGGGTAAAGAAGATTCTTAAACAATTTAGAGTAAAGCCCAAAGAAGTGATCGCCATTGGAGATAGCAAAGGCGACATCGACATGTTTCAGATGGTGGGGTACTCCATCGCTTTTAATTCCTCCTGTCGCGATCTTGATCAAATTGCCAGCGTATGCATTCAGAGTCAGAATCTTGCGGACATTATTTCGAAATTACCTTTATAAATCTCCCCTAACCCCTCTTTCTCAAAGAGGGGAAGTAATTAATTTCCCCCATTTTAAAGTGGGATTGAGGGGGATTATTGGGACCGACGATAGATGGATTGGGAATTAAATTTCATAAGGTGGGCGGATGGGTGGTGGAGCTCACAGGCTTTAGATTATGCTCTGCCCTGGCTTACCTATCTCGGAAGCCATTTCGCAGTTATCCTCTTTATTATTCTTAGCTGGATTATGACCAGACAGAGAAAAATCCTACGCCGCCTTGTTCTTCTTTATGCAGTCCAATCCGGGGTCCTCTATGGACTAAAATTTCTTATTCAACGCGAGAGACCTCTTTTTCTTCTGGATATGGCTTCAAAGCTTTCAAAGGGTCCAGGAGAAATTCTGGATCCCAGTTTTCCAAGCGGTCATGCCCTTTATGCATTTATGATGGCGACCCTTTTGGCTCATTGGTTTCCTCGATACCGAATTATTTTTTTCATCATTGCCGGATTCATTGGATGGACCCGAATCTACTTAGGTCTTCATTATCCCACCGATTTCATCGTAGGGGGCCTTCTGGGCTATGGGATGACAAGGTTTTGGTTGAATTTATTCATTGACAAGAAGTGCAATTTTTGAAATATTAAGGTTGTATTATTAAACTAATTAAGAAGGGAGGATGGGATGATGAAAAAGAAATTATGGATGAGTTTTATGGTTTTTGTGTTGGCGATCTTCATTGGTTTCCCTTACACTGCCCATTCGCAACTTAAACCGGGTGAACCCATTGTTATTGGGGTTCCTACGGCCTTGGGTGCCATCGAAGGAAGAGATGGTTGGATGGCTGTTCAGATGGCGGTGGACGAGATCAATAAAAAAGGAGGTGTATTAGTAGGCAAAACAAAACACCAACTTAAAGCCTATTCCATCGATACAAGGGAACATGAGCCTGGAATTCCTGTCCACGATGCCTTGACGGCAGCAGAAAAGCTCATCTTGGAGAGGAAACCCCATGCGATCGCACTGGGTAATTTCCGCTCTGAGGTTCTGTTATCATCAATGGACCTCATCTCCAAATATAAATTGCCCTATGTTTGCTCCATTGCTATGACTCCATTGTTCCAGAAGAAGATCGTAGACGAGTATGATAAATATAAATACTGCTTTCGGAATTGTTTAAATGCTCCTTACCTTGTTATGTATATGCAGGGAGTGATGGAGTTTCTGAAAAAGGAGTTCGGTTTTAACAAGGCCTACATTATCGTACAGGATATGCTATGGGCGAAGGGAACTGGCGGTGGCATTGATAAGTATTTAAAGGAAAAAGGTTGGGAAGTAGCAGGTTTCGATACCTATGCTACAGGGGCTTCCGACTTTTCTCCCTCCCTGATTAAGGTGAGAGCCCAAAAAGCACAAGTCATTGTGCCCATATTTGACATGCCCCAGAGCGGAATTTTGCTAAAGCAGGCGCGTTCGATGAAGATTCCAGCCCTTCTTGCCGGTTTCATCAGCCCTGTTGCCCCTGAAAATGCCTGGGATGTATTTGAAAAAGAAGTGGAAGGGATGGTAAACTTTCTATTTGAAATTGGACCAGTTCCCGTGAAAGCAGTGGCAAAATCCATGGCTTTCAATGAGAATTTCGGAAAGAAATGGGGAGAAGAAGCAAGAGTTAGACTCTCTGGCCATGGTCCAGGGCCGAGTTACGATTCGGTCTATATTTTGGCCAATGCGTTTGAACGTGCCAAGAGCGTCGAACCCGATGCGGTGGTTAAGGCTCTTGAACAAACAGACATGTCAGGGGTTGTGGGAAGGATAAGGTTTGGAAAAGACCATCAGGTTGTCTATGGCTTTGATCCAAAGGAAACTGCTCTCGGCTGTGCCTTCCAGTGGAAAAAACCAGGCACGAGAGTGGTCGTCTTCCCGGAAGTCGTTGCAGAGGGGAAGATTCAGCTCCCACCTTATATGAAATAAAATTTGTTTGAACTTTCGAAGGGGCGATCTTTGGATGAAAGATCGCCCCTTTTGAGGTGACGGTAAAGATGCCAGTTTCGTTCATAACCCATGTTATTAGTCTCTAAATCTATACCCCTATCCCTTTGCCTCTTTACCAAACAGGCTTCTTAGCCTTAACCTAAATGTTTTTTAATTGTTCATGATTGACGACCCTTCATAGGATTTAATAGGAAAGCATGTTACCCAGCATCATCGTCTATGGTTTAGTAAATAGTGTAATTTTAGCCCTGATTGCTATGGGCTTCAGTCTTACCTTCGGTATCAGTGGAGTGGCTAATTTTGCCTATGGAGGTTTTTATATCTTCAGTGGATTTTTCATTTGGATGCTCCTCAATTATATTAAATTCCCCTTTGTCCTGGCAATCGTAGTGACCATAGGTGTCGTCGGACTATTAGGATTCGTTACTTACTGGGTCATCCTTTTGAGGGTACGGGGGATACCATTATCCGAAGTCATTGCCACATTCGCCCTGGGAGTTGGAATACTTGAATTATTCCGCTTTTTGGGATTTGTCACCTACGAGTTCACGCTACCCTATTTGAGAAAGGGGACGGTATTAATCGCTGGGGTACCTGTGGATTATCAACGCCTTTTCATCATTGGAATTGGACTGGCATTAGTCGTCTTTCTTTACTTCTTTACCCATTACACCAGAATTGGGTTGGCATTCAGAGGGATTGCCCAGAATGAACGGACAGCGATCTCACTCGGTATCAAATCGGATCGAACGGCAGCTCTCAGTTTGGCCTTTGGTTCAGCGATGGGGGCTGTGGCTGCTATCGTTATTCTCCCTCTGGGTATCATATCAATCAATACAGGATATGAGGTCTTGCTCATTGCCGTAGCGGTAGGGATTGTCGGAGGGTTGGAGAGCGTTCCAGGGATTCTTGTAGCAAGTCTTATCCTCGGATATGCTCAAGTCATCACCGGTACATACTTTAAGCCTGAGTGGATGATGGTCGTCTATCTGGCAGCGATTGTCTTAGTTCTTGCGATTAAGCCATCGGGTCTGTTTGGGAAGTTTAAGGAACTGGAGGAAAGAGTGTGAACAACAACTATGAACTATGAACTATGAACAATGAACTATGAACCATGAACTATGAACTGTTCATCGTTTAACGTTTATCGTTCATCGTTTATTTTATAGGTTAGAGGATCTATGAAATTCCGTAAAGAGAGGTTGGATCGGGGAATTAAGGCGAGATGTGAGGATATTTTCGCCCTTTCATCGTATAGAGAAATGTTCTATTTGCTGTTTCCCAGAGTTCTACCAGTTGCCGCCTTACTCATTCTTCCACTATTGCAAGGAGTTATTGGACTGTATTGGGAGAAGGTTTTGATGATCACTTGTGTCATCGCACTCCTTGCCTTGAGTTGGGATTTGATGGCTTCAGTGGGATTGATCTCATTGGGTCAAGCCCTTTTTTTCGGTACAGGGGCTTATATAACGGGTTTTTTAAATTATACTTTTAAACTCCCACCCATCCTCACCATTCCCCTGGGCACTTTGGGTGGTGCCCTTTTCAGCACTTTGTTGCTCTTACCTGTTCTGAGGTTGAGAGGAGTATATTTCGCCATTGTTACTTTAACTTTTCCATTATTGCTCGCGCGATTTATTGAGACGACAAAAATTCTTGGGGGAACTGAAGGAATGAGTGCCCTTTCTCCCCTTCCCAATATATGGGTGGAACTTTATGTACCGGTTCTTGCACTGCTCATCTGCCTTTTCGGTTTTCGAAGATTGATCAATGAGGATTATGGGCTGGTTTTGCAAGGAATCCGTGATAATGATCGGGCGGTCATGAGTGGAGCGATCAATATCTATTGGTTTAAGGCCCAAGCTGTTTTCATTGCTGGTGTGGCAGGGGCATTCGCTGGAGCCTTCATGACCCATTACTATCGGTTTGTAGGCATGCCTGCTTTTGCGTTAGATTATTCGATCTTACCTTTGACCGCTGCGGTTTTGGGTGGAGTGGGTACGTTTGCTGGCCCAACCATAGGTGCTTTTATTCTGGTGCCTCTTTCTGAAGTCCTCCGTGCTGTTGGAACATTGAGGGTGGTCTTCTACTCTGCGATTCTGATTATCTGCGTTGTGGGTTTACCTGAAG
>JBFMAE010000352.1:0-15083 GCA_040756085.1 Thermodesulfobacteriota bacterium
GCGATTTGAAGCCCACAGGTCCGATCTATACCGTATTAAGGGATATGAAATTAGGAGGCTCATAAATTGCAGATTACAGATTTCAGATCGCAGATTGAAAAATCCCAAATCTGAAATATAAAATTTAAAATTTGAAATCAGCGTAGGAGGGATGATGAAAACCGATTCAAGTAAAGATAAGGCAGTGGATTTAGCCGTCACACAAATTGAAAGGCAGTTCGGGAAGGGTGCCATAATGAAATTGGGTGCGGAAGCGATGCCCGGAGAGATCCCCACGATTTCTACGGGATCCCTCTCTCTGGATCTTGCACTCGGTGTGGGGGGATTGCCGAGGGGACGAGTCGTGGAGATTTACGGCCCCGAGGCTTCGGGAAAGACGACCTTGGCCCTCCATGTTGTTGCAGAAGCACAGAAGAAGGGCGGCATCGCTGCCTTCATTGATGCAGAGCACGCCCTCGATGTGAACTATGCAAAGAAATTGGGCCTTAAGATCGATGAGCTCCTCATCTCGCAACCCGACACAGGAGAACAGGCCCTGGAGATTACAGAGATTTTGGTACGCAGTGGCGCAGTCGATGTGATCGTGGTCGATTCTGTGGCTGCTCTGGTCCCCAAAGCGGAGATCGAAGGAGAGATGGGCGATGCCCACATGGGGCTTCAGGCCAGGTTGATGTCTCAGGCCTTGAGGAAATTGACCGCCACGATTAGCAAATCGCATACGATCGTGGTCTTCGTTAACCAGATCCGGATGAAGATTGGAGTGATGTTCGGAAATCCAGAGACGACGACCGGAGGCAATGCACTCAAATTTTACTCCTCTGTTCGGCTTGATATCCGGCGAATTGCTTCCATCAAGCAGGGCCAGGAGGTCACCGGCAGTCGAACCAGAGTTCGTGTGGTGAAGAACAAAGTTGCGCCACCCTTCAAAGAGGTGGAGTTTGACCTCATTCATGGAGAGGGCATATCGAGGGAAGGAGATGTCCTCGATCTGGCTGTTGAGAAGAATATGGTGGAGAAGAGCGGAACCTGGTATTCCTACGGAGGTCAGCGCATCGGCCAGGGCAGGGAGAATGCGAAGCAATTTTTAAAAGAGAACCCCAAGATCCTGGAGGGGATGGAGAAGGAAATCCTTGAGAACTTCCGCAGCTCCAGAGCGGGATCGGGGGGATGAAACAGGGGAGGAAAAGAAGATGGATTTAAACCAGATCCTTTTGGAGGCCCTTTCCCAGGAAGCTTCTGATGTTCACATCAAGGTAGGGGTTCCACCGATCTTCAGGGTCAACGGGGTTTTAAAAGCTTGGAATAAGTTAAAACCTTTCGATCTGAACGATGTGTCGAAGATCGCCTTCGGTCTGATGAACGACTGGCAGAAGGAGCGATTCATCAAGAATCGAGAGGTAGACATGGGTTATGAGGTCTATGGCCTGGGTCGGTTTCGGGTCAATGTCTTTCAGCAGAGGGGAAAGATGAGAATCGCGCTGCGGATTGTGCCTTATCAGATCAAGACCCTTGAAGAACTTCACCTGCCGCCTGTGCTCAGGAGTGTTGCCTTGGAGCAAAGGGGTCTCATTCTTGTCACCGGGACGACCGGGAGCGGCAAATCCACGACACTGGCCTCGATGATCGATATCATTAACATTGATCGGAATTGCCACATCATCACCATTGAAGATCCCATCGAGTTCATCCATGAGGACAAGAAATCGATTGTGGACCAGAGGGAGATTGGTTCCGATACGAGCACCTTTTCCAGTGCTTTGCGGGTGGCCCTCCGGCAGGACCCGGATGTGATCCTAGTGGGTGAGATGAGGGATTTCGAGACGATCGAGACGGCCCTGACAGCGGCTGAGACCGGCCATCTCGTCATGTCCACGCTCCACACACTAAATGCGACCGAAACGATCACCCGAATTATCTCCGTCTTCCCCCCTTATCACCAAAAACAGGTTCGTCTCCAGCTTGCGGGTGTGCTCAAAGGTGTCATCTCCCAGAGATTGGTCCCGAGGACTGATGGAATGGGAAGGGTGCCAGCAGTGGAAGTTCTCGTCTCCACTGCAAGGGTGAGGGAGTGCATCATTGAGAAGGATAAGACCAACGAGATTAATGATGCGATCGCCAAAGGGGCCACCAGTTACGGGATGCAGTCCTTTGACCAGTCGCTGATGTACCTGTTGAAAGAAGGATTGATCACCTATGAAGAGGCTCTCAAACACTGCACCAATCCTGACGACTTCGCCCTGAGGGTAAAAGGGGTGCTCGCTACGAGTGACACCACCTGGGATGACTTTGAGGTCCTGGAGAGAGAGAAGGAGAAGGAAAAAGAGGAGGAGAAGAAGCTGAAATTCGGGAGGCCATTAGATGCGAAAATAAATGACCGAGGGGGACGAGTTTAGAAGAATGACCTCAGCCGAGATTCGAAGGGCCTTTCTCAGTTACTTCGAGGAGAGGGGACACCGGGTTGTTCGAAGTTCCTCACTGATCCCCAAAAACGATCCCACCCTGCTCTTCACTAATGCCGGAATGGTTCAATTCAAAGGGGTCTTTTTGACCGAAGAGACCCGAGAGTACCATCGCGCTGTCTCCTCTCAAAAGTGTGTTCGTGCCGGCGGGAAGCATAATGACCTGGAGAATGTGGGAAAGACCGCACGGCACCATACCTTCTTTGAGATGTTAGGGAACTTCTCTTTTGGTGACTATTTTAAAGAAGGTGCCATTGAAATGGGATGGAACCTCCTCACCCGCCAATGGGGATTGTCCAAGGGGAAGATGTGGATCACCATCTATCTCGAAGACGATGAGGCCTTCGAGCTCTGGAGGAAGATTGGAATTCCAGCAGACCGGATCGTCCGGATGGGGAAGAAAGACAACTTCTGGGCTATGGGAGAGACCGGACCGTGCGGCCCCTGTTCAGAGATCATTATCGATCAGGGAGAAGGGGTGGGTTGTGGTCGTCCCGATTGCCGTGTGGGCTGTGAATGCGATCGCTTTTTGGAACTCTGGAACCTCGTCTTCATGCAATTCAATCGAGATCCGAATGGAACACTCCACCCTCTGGCCAAACCCTGCATCGATACAGGAATGGGCCTGGAACGGATTTCTGCCACCCTTCAAAATCTCAAAAGCAATTATGAGACGGACCTTTTTAAACCCATCTTTGAGGAGATCGAAACCATCAGTCACTGTTACTATGGAAGAGATCCACGGTCCGACATCTCCATGAGGGTGATTGCTGACCACAGCCGGGCCTCCACCTTTCTGATCAACGACGGCGTTCTCCCCTCCAATGAAGGCAGGGGATATGTGCTTCGGCGGATTATGAGAAGGGCGATGCGACATGGAAAGATACTCGGGATCGAGGACCCCTTTCTGCACCGGATTTCCTCCAAAGTCGTGGATCTGATGAAGGACGCCTATCCCGAATTGAGAGAGACCGAGGTGTTCGTTTCAAAGGTGATCCGGAACGAGGAGGAGCGTTTCTCCGAAACCCTCGATTCAGGACTGAAGATCCTGCGAGAGGAGTTGGAACGAATCCAAAAGGAAGGGAGAAAAACCCTCTCCGGAGAGGTGGCCTTCCGTCTTTATGACACCTTTGGATTTCCCCTTGACCTGACCGTCGAGATCCTTCAAGAGGAAGGAATGAATTTTGATGAAGAGGGCTTCAAGGCCCAGATGGAGGGACAGAGGCAGAAGAGCAAACAGGCATGGCAAGGGATGGGCGAGGGGAGGACGAAAGAGGTCTATCGGCGACTGGCAAACGAGGAGATAAAGGCGACTTTCTCAGGGTATGAGGAACTCCAGTCCGAATCCAAAATTCTGAAACTGATCAAGGATGATGAAATAGTTCCCTTTGCTGAAGAAGGGGATGAGATCGAAGTCATTACCGAGAGGACCCCCTTCTATGGGGAGGCCGGAGGACAGGTCGGGGATCGTGGGGTGATCTTCCACGAAGCGTTCTCTCTGGAAGTGGAGAATACCCTCAAGCCCATGGAGGAGTTGATCGTTCATCAGGCGAAGGTGAAAAGGGGAGTGGTGAAGGAGGGAATGGAGGTCAGCCTCCGGGTAGATCAGGAACGACGAAGAGCTATTGCGCTCAACCATACCTCCACGCATCTGCTTCAGGCCGTGTTGAGGGAGGTTTTAGGAGACCATGTTCACCAGGCAGGTTCCCTGGTCTCACCCGAACGATTGAGATTTGACTTCACCCATTTCGCTCCGATTGAAGAAAAAGACCTGGCGCAGATGGAGGCTCTTGTCAACCAGAAGATCCGTGAAAACCTGAAGGTCGAGACGAAAATCATGCTGGTGGAAGAGGCTCTCCAGACAGGAGCCATGGCTCTCTTTGGAGAGAAGTATGGTGAAAGGGTCAGAGTGGTGATGGTCTCGGACTTCAGCATCGAACTCTGCGGAGGAACCCACACCTCGAGAACTGGAGATATCGGCCTTTTTAAAATTTTGAATGAGACAGGGGTGGCCGCCGGGGTGAGGAGGATCGAGGCCCTGACCGGAGAAGGGGCCTACCGATTTGTTAAAGAAGAGGAACGGGAACTCTGGGAGATCGCCTCCTTTCTCAAAGCCACTCCGGGCGAACTCTCTTCAAAGATTGAACGGTTGCTTCAAATGCAGAGGGAATTGGAGAGAGAGATTCAATCCTTTCAGGATAAATTGTCGCATCAGGAGATCTCGGATCTCCTTTCTTCCATCAGAGAGGTGAAAGGGGTGAAGGTCCTATCGGCCAAGGTGGATGGGAAGGATCCAAAGCGTATGAGAGAGTTTGTTGACCAGTTGAAGGATAAGATCGGTTCAGGCATCATTCTTCTTGGAGGTCGAAGCCAGGACAAGATCTCTTTGATCATGGGGGTGACTCCGGATCTCACCCATCGTTATCAGGCTAACCATCTGATTAAAAAGATTGCTCTCCATATTGGGGGAACTGGAGGTGGTCGTCCCGATTTTGCCCAGGCCGGGGGGACCGACTCTAAAAAATTGGACGAGGCGCTTAAGGCCATTGACGATCTCATTTAAGTCTACATTTGGGAATTTAATCCCCCCCACCTCTCTTTAGAAAAGGGGGGCGAGGGGGGATTTTTTTATAAGAAAAGACGGCAGGATTGAAGGGGTCGAGGGATCAAGGGTTCAAGTGGTTAAGTTCTCATCTTCTGAACCCTGGAACTCTTGAATCCTTAAACCCTTAAGCCATTCCGTATAAGGAAAGGCGACTCACTTTTCATCCGATCGGATAGATTTAGGGGAATGATGACACAGGTGAGGACCCGATTTGCACCCAGTCCGACCGGTGACCTCCATATCGGAGGGGCACGGACAGCTCTGTTTAATTGGCTGCTGGCACGACATCACCAAGGGATCTTCATCCTTCGCATTGAGGACACGGATGTGGCCCGGTCCACACAGGAGTCGATCCAGGTCATCCTGGACGCGATGACCTGGTTGGGAATGGATTGGGACGAGGGCCCCTTTTATCAGACCCAGCGGATTTCCCTTTATCAGGAAGCGGCGGAAAAGCTTCTGAGGAAAGGAAGGGCTTACCGGTGTTACTGTTCCGCCGAGGACTTGGAGGCCAAGCGTGAGGCCGCCCTCAAGGTCGGGATTAAACCCAAATACGACCGGACCTGTTTTGGACGAATGTCTTTCCCTCCGGACAGGCCCTTTGCGATCCGTTTTCTCTCTCCTGATGAGGGGAAGACAGTAGTGGAAGATCTCATTCAGGGTCGGGTGGAATTTGACAATACCGAATTGGATGACCTGATCATTTTAAGAAGTGATGGACTTCCCACTTATAATTTTTCTGTAGTGGTCGATGATATCACCATGGGAATCACGCATGTCGTCCGAGGAAACGACCATCTGAACAACACCCCCCGTCAGATTCAGATTTATCAAGCCCTGGAATATCCTCTACCGAAATTCGGTCATGTACCGATGATTTTGGGTCCGGACAAGAAAAAACTTTCCAAACGGCACGGCGCCCAGTCGGTCATCGAATACCAGAAGATGGGCTATCTTCCCCAGGCCGTGGTCAACTATCTGGTCCGTCTGGGATGGTCCTATGGTGATCAGGAGGAATTCACCCGGGAAGAGTTGATCGAGAAATTCAGTCTGGAAGCAGTGGGGAAATCCGCGGCTGCCATCAATCCGGGGAAGCTAGATTGGCTTAATGCCAAGTATATTAAAAAAATAGAATTGGACGAGTTGGTGGAGAGGGTTCGGCCTTATATTGAAGCCAGAGGGTATTCGATCACCGACATCGATTTCTTAAGAAAGGCTGTCCTTTCTTTCAGGGAAAGGGTTAAGACCCTGGTGGAGATGGCTGAGCTTTCAGAATTTTACTTCTGTCAAGAGATCGCTTATGATGAGAAGGCCGCTGAGAAATTTCTGAAAGCAGAGACCGTACCGATGTTGGAGCAGGTTGTCACTACCTTATCGAAGGAGTCGATCTTGAATAAAGAGAGTGGTCATCGCCTGATCCAGCAATTGGCCGAGACCCGGGGAATTCCCTTGTTGAAGATTGCCCAGCCCCTTCGGGTAGCGTTGACCGGTAAGACCGTCAGCCCTCCCATCGATGAAGTGATGGAGGCATTGGGTAAGGAGAGGGTGATACGGAGGCTCCAGAGGGCAATGGAATATATTGTAAGGAAATAACCAATGATCAAATTCCAATAACCAAATAATAACCAATTTCCCAATCACCAATGATTAAATTCCCCTCGCCTCTCCTGGGAGAGGGGAAGCCTGCCTGCCGGTAGGCAGGGGTGAGGAGTCTTTTGGTCATTGGAATTTGGTCATTATCTGGTTATTGGTGATTCGAATTTGACTGAATGTAGAATGATTGGTTAAATGGGTAACGAGGGATGATTCGATGAAACTCAAGTCTTTGGAGGTGATCGGATTCAAATCCTTTGTGGATCGCCTCCATCTCGCATTTCCGGAGGGGATCACGACGATCGTGGGACCAAACGGTTGTGGTAAGTCGAATGTCGTGGATGCCGTGCTCTGGGTCATTGGCGAACGGAGTGCCAAACACTTAAGAGGACGGTTGATGGAGGATGTCATCTTCAATGGGACGGACGGCAGGAAACCTTTGGGAATGGCAGAGGTGAGTCTGACCTTCTCCAATGAGGATGGATCGGCGCCTAAGGACTATGAGCAATACAATGAGATCACCGTTACCCGAAGGCTCTATCGATCCGGAGAAAGTGAATACCTTATTAATAAAATACCCTGCCGTTTGCGGGATATCACGGATCTCTTCTTGGATACCGGTATCGGGGTGAACGGTTACTCGATTGTTGAACAGGGGCGAGTGGAACATCTCATCAATGCCAATCCTCAGGACCGGCGTTTTTTAATCGAGGAAGCTGCCGGCATTGCCAAATATAAGGAGCGAAAGAGACTTGCCCTCTTGAAGATAGAGGCGACTCAACAAAACCTTCTCCGGATTCAAGACATCATCGCCGAGGTGAAGCGACAGATCATCACGCTGGAACGACAGGTAAAGCGGGCAGAGGAGTATAAGGCAATCCGGAAAGAGGCCAAGGAGATCGAGATCCGTTTTGCCCTCCAGGAATACGCTGTACTTTCAGAGAAAGGAGAAGCCAGCCGAGGTTATCTGAAAGCGCTTCGAGACCGGGAAGTTGAGATTTCGACTCAAACGACACAGAAAGAAGCCTCGATCGAAAAGATGAGGCTCAGTGCCGTGGAAGAGGAGGAAAAACTTCGCCTCCTTCAACAGGAGGTTTTTGAACTGGGTCGAAAGATTCAAAAGTTAGAAAATGAAATTGAATTCTTCCGGAGAGAAGAGGGGAGTCTTCAGAAGCAAGAGAGTCAATATGTAGAAGAAGTTAGAGAATCCCTCCAGTCTTGGAGAGGAGCCAGAAGAGAACGCAAAAGAACAGAACAGGTTCAGAGGAACCTGGAGAAAGAGCGCCATGAGAACGAAGAGATACTGAAAGAATGGGAGACCCTTTTTAACGATTTTAGGACAACCTACCAGGAGCTTTCAGAAGAATTGGAAGCTGAGAAGGGTATATTGATTGACCTATTGACCCAACTGACTTCTCTCAAAAATCGCCAGTCCCACCTTGAGGAGAGGAAAGAGGATATTCAAAAGCGGATTCGCTCCAACCTGAAGGAATCCGAAGAGGTACGAAGAAGGCTTGTCCAATTGGAAGAGGCCTACTCCGGAAAAGTAAAAGAGAGAGAACTCAACCTCTCCCTCCAGGCGATCTATCAGGAGGAGAAGGTTCGGTTGGAAGGGGAGGTCGAGGGGTTAAAAGAAGTCTTGTATCAGAAACGAACAGAGCGGTCAGCGTTGGAGGAGACTTTGAGGCAGGACCGCTCCCGCTACCTCTCACTCAAAGAACTTCAGGAGAATTATGAAGGATATGAGAGAGGAGTGAGGTCTATTCTCCTGCGAAAGAAGGAGGAACAGGAGAAGTGGAAGGGAATTTTAGGGGCAGTGGCGGATATCTTGGAACCAGACCCGCAATACGAGATTCCTCTCGAATCCGTTTTAGGACAGCGATTGCAATATTTGATTGTGGAGGGCGAAATGGAGGCGATGGAGGCCATTGCCTTCCTTAAAAGAGAGTCTCTTGGACGTGGAAGTTTCGTTCCTGTTGGGGTGAAGGGAAATCATGCCCAATCTTTACAGGCAGAAGAAGGAAGACCATTACCTCTCCTCCAGTTTATTAATGTGAAGGAAGGCTTTGATCCTATTGCAGAATTTCTGATTGGAGATGTTGGCGTCGTGGACCATTTGGAAGGAGCCCTTCACTGGATAAAAAAAGAGGATGGGTTTGGAACCCTTGTCACTTTGGAAGGGGAGGTTGTGGAGCGATCCGGAGTCGTTTCAGGAGGGAGCCTTGATCAAGGTCTTAGCCTTTTAGAAAGGCGAAGGGAGATCAAAGAGTTAGAACGGAGAGTCAAAGAAGCAGAGGAAGAATGCCGAAAGGCCTACGATGAAGAAGAACGCCTCCAGAAGGAGATCGGTGAGAAGGAAATCCAGTTGGAAGAGAGAAGGAGGGAGATTCAGGGAAAGGAGATTGAACTCCTCCATCAAGAAAGAGATTTGGAAGGATTGAAAAAGGAGATCTCTCAATTCCATCAGAGGATGGAGGTCATCCAATTTGAACAGAAACAACTCGAAGAGGAAAATCAAGATTTAGAGAAGGAGAAAAAAGAAGTCTCTGCTCAAATGGAGAGAGAGGAGGCTGCGAAAAAGGAGAGAGAGGAACAAGTCCAGTCATGGAAGACGAAAGTAGAGGAAGTTAGAGAAGGGACGGAAGAGCTGGGAGGAAAGATCACCGAGAAGAAAGTCTTTTTGGCCTCCTTTGAAGAGAAATTGAAAGGGATGGAGACCCAGAACCTCCATCTTTTCGAGACCCAGAGGACATTGAAGGAACAGATCTTAAGAAAGGTGAAGGGAATCAGAGAATGCAGAGACCAGGAGATTTTCCTTCGTAAGAAAATCCGACAGTGGGAAAGGGAGTTAGAAGGCAGTCTTGCAGAGTACCGTTTTAAAGAAGAGGCCCTCACCGCCCAGAAAGAGAAGGTAGAGGTTCTTTCCATCGCGTTGAAAGAGGCAGAAGCCTCCTCGAAGTATCTTCGCCAGGAACTTGAAGATGTCCGCCAGAAAATCCATGAGGAGGAGATTCGGGTTTCAGAGATTCAGTTGAAACTCCAGCACTTACAGGATTCGATGAGAGAGCGTTACGGTTCCACCCTCTCGACCTCGATCGGAACGGTCCAGGAGGGGTTTCCGAGAGAGGAGATGTCGAAGAGGCTGGCAGAATTGAAGAGTGCCCTGGAGGGTTTTGGAGAGGTTAACCTCATGGCACTCGAGGAGTATCAGGAACTGAAGCAGCGTTATGACTTCCTGACCGATCAGCAGAACGATCTTCAACAGGCCCTCGATTCCCTGAAAAAGGCGATCATACGGATCAATCGGACGACAACGAAGCGATTCTTAGAAACGTTTCAGCTCGTCAATGAGAAGTTCAAGGAGGTCTTTACGAGGCTTTTCAAAGGCGGGCGGGCAAGCCTTTTCCTCCTGGACGAACAGGACCCCTCCACAACAGGGATCGATATCATCGCCCAGCCTCCGGGCAAGAAACTCCAAAATATCGACCTCCTCTCCGGCGGGGAGAAAGCCTTGGTGGCCACAGCCTTGCTCTTTGGCCTCTTTATGATCAAACCTACACCTTTCTGTCTGCTCGATGAAGTGGATGCTCCATTGGACGATGCAAACATCAATCGGTTCATCGAATTGATCAAAGAATTTTCAAAAACATCTCAATTCCTCATTATCACTCATAATAAAAGCACCATGGAAGCTGCCAATACCCTCTATGGGATCACCATGGAGAACCCCGGCGTCTCGAAGGTCGTTTCAGTCCGGTTGAATTGAGACCCCCACCCTTCGCCCTCCCCCCCTGCCTGCGGCAGGCAGCCTTGCGGGGGAGGGAGGGGGGGATTTTTTTTGCTTGCAATAATTTTCTAACAATATAAAATATATTTTAAATTCTCTTTAAATCACCATATATAACCTTTGGATTTTGAAAGTCATCTCTGTTCATTTCATTAGAGTTTTATTTTGTGTGAAATTTTTTACTTGCAATAATCTTTTGGATGTGTAAAATTGATTCGCCACAAATTACGATTAAGAAAGGAGGTGGTAGTAAAAAGCTTAATTAGGAGGTAGAAGGGAATGGGCAGGATTCTTAAAAAGAAATTTTTTAGAAGAATGCAATGGGATTTAAAATTTTTAATCTAAAAGGGAGGGGAATGTTATGAAAAAGTTATTTATATTTGCAATGATTGTAGGGATGATTTTTATTGGTTTGGCGATGAGTAGCTGGGCTCAACCAATAAAAATTGGAGCGGTTATCAACTTAACAGGTCCGGCCTCCACGTGGGGACAGTTTCATGCCAAAGGCCATAGGGATTATATCAATTATGTGAATGATGTCAAAGGCGGGATTGCGGGTAGAAAGATCGATTTGGAAATTGTCGATCATGCCTATAAGGTCCCAGAGGGAGTGAAATTGGTGAAAAGGTTCTGTGAAGAAAGGAAGGATATGATTGCCACCTGGGATGCGGGGACTGGAATCTCAATTAAGCCAATTATCCAGGAATATAAGATACCGACCATCAACTATTCTACCTACCAAGGAATTCTCAAACCTCCTATCGATTACATCTATCTTCCCTTTGGCAGTTACATCTTAGACTCTTGTGCTGTTCTCGAATACATCCGCTCCATCCATAAAGGGAAGGATGCTCCCAAGGTAGGTCTTCTCACCTATAACAACGTCTATGGAAGGTCTATTCACGATCCGAGCAAGGAGTATGCTGCCAAAAATAACATCAATATCGTAACGATTGAGGAATTTCCACCGGCAGCCGTCGATCTGACAACTGAGATGCTCCGTCTGAAGGAGAAGGGTGCAGAATATGTCTTCATGCAGATCCTTCCCGCTGCTATCATCATGGCCTTCAAAGCTGCCGACAAGGTGGGATATGACGTTCCTTTCTTTGGAACCTGGACTTCCACAGATCCCGATTTCTTCAAACTCGGGAAAGGGCTGATCCGAGATCGGATCGCCATGCAATTCGTTGGGGTTCTTCCCGGGGATAAGGTATGGGGAATAGAGTTGCTGCAGAAATTATGGGCAAAGTATAAGACCGTTGATAAATTCGATACCTCTTATTGGGAAGGTGTAGTCGTTGCCATGATTCAGGAGAGGGCTATCCATCGGGCAAGTGGATTATACGGAAAGATCAATGCTGAGACGATCAATAAAGCGATGGAGACCTTCAGCAATGAGGACTTCGGAGGTCTTGTCCCCTATGTGACCTTCGCCAAGGATAGCCATGAAGGTTCCTTCAAGGGAAGGATTGTTCAGATTCACGAGGATGCGACTTATACACCAATGACGAATTTATTTGTTCCCGGAAAAGAGAAACCTAAGATTTTAAAGGTCTTAAAGGGGAAATAGATGAAGGCATTTCGAAGTCAGCCCAGTATTTTCGCCTCTACTCAGCCCGTCGATAGACGGGCTGAGCTGGAGGTAAAGAAGATATATCTCAATTTTGGAGGTGTGATGGCCCTACATGATGTGGATCTCACCGTTCATACAGGAGAGTTCATCAGCATTATTGGGCCTAATGGGGCAGGGAAGACAAGCCTTCTCAACTGTATCACAGGTTATTACCATCCACAAAAAGGACAGGTCATCTTCAATGGAGAAGAGATTACAGGCCTCCACCCCCATCGGATTACCAAGAAAGGGATTGGAAGGACATATCAGAATATTGAACTTTTCCCAGGGATCACCGTATTGGCCAACATGCTTTTGGCTCGTCATCTTTATTGCAATTACGGCATTGGATTCGCTTCGATTTTCTCCCCATCCGTCCGTAAGGAAGAGGTTCGCCATCGACAGGTATTGGAAGAGCTGATCGATTTCCTTGAGATGCAATCCATCCGTAAAAAACCGGTTGGCTCTTTACCTTATGGGTTACGTAAGAGGGTCGAATTGGGTCGCGCCTTAGCTTTAGAACCAAAACTTCTGGTGTTGGATGAACCCTTTGCCGGAATGACTCTCGAGGAAAAGGAAGATATGGTTCGTTTTTTACTGGAGTTAAACTCGGCATGGGGTCAGACCATCATCCTCGTGGAACATGATATGTCTGTTGTCATGAGTATTTCACAACGAATTATGGTTTTGAATTTCGGAGAGAGGATTGCTGAAGGCAGTCCGGAGGTGATTCAAAACCATCCAGAAGTCATTAAAGCTTATCTGGGTGAAACAACGAAGTTCTAACTGGAATATTGGAATAGTGGAATAATGGGTAAATAACAAAATTTCTTAAATTAATTGGTGTGGAAGCCCAATATTCCATTATTCCATCATCCCATAATTCCAGCAGTAAATTGGAGCAAAGCTCATATGGAGGCTAAGAGAGTAAACCGCTTCGATGAAGAGGCAGTAGCATCGTTAGCCCAATATACCCTTCCTCAGATCTTATTTAAACAGGCCAAAGAGTTGGGCTCGAATAAAATTGCCATACGCGAAAAAATGTATGGCATATGGCTGTCTTATAATTGGGAGGATTACTTCCGTTATACGAAGCATGTGGCTTTAGGTTTTACAGCCCTCGGTCTCAAGCGAGGGGAAAATATTGGCATTATCACTGACAACCATCCAGAGTGGCTCTTCACGGAGATAGGGGCCCAGGCCGTGGGTGCTGTTACAGTCAATCTGTTTACCTCCTCCATCGCCAAAGAGCAGACAACGATGCTGAATCGCGTTCAAGCCGTTTATGTGGTCGCTCAAGACCAGGAGCAGGTTGATAAGCTCCTGGAGATGAAGGAGCAGCTCTCTCATGTGCGGAAGGTCATCTATATTGATCCAACGGGCATGAGAACTTATACCAACAATCCATGGTTGATGAGTTTTAAAGAGCTCTTAGACTTGGGTGCGGATTTAGATATGAAACAACCCAATCTTTTTGAAGAGGAATTATGGAAGGGAAAAGCGGATGAGGTCGCCCTAATGATCATGACTTCTGGAACAACAGGCATTCCAAAATTGGCAATGCTTTCCCATCAGAGTTTCACTGAAATCGCAAGGAAATGGGTTGAGACAGCGCCCATTGGTCCAGGAGACAATTGGATTTCCATTACCCCAACGGCATGGATTGTAGACCAGATGTGGGGAGTGGGTGTCTCACCCCTTACGGGAATGACCATGAACTTCCCCGAGACCCTGGAAACCCAAGCAGAAGATTTTCGCGAGATTGGACCAGTCGTTATCATTACTTCTTCAAGGTTCTGGGAAGACCTCGCTTCAAAGATTAGAGTGAAGATTGCCGATGCAGGTTTCGTGAAGCGTAAACTTTTTGCCTTGGGCGAAAAGATTGGAGGGGCTTTAGTCGACCACGAGTCTAAAAAGGAACCTGTGCCCACCTATTTACAAATTCTTCACAAAATATTCGCCAGGATCGTTTACCGTCCATTATTGGATCGAGTGGGCTGCGCACAAATTCGCGCTGCAATTACAGGAGGACATCCTATTAGCCCGGATGTCATAAGATTCTTTCGTGCAAAGGGATTGAATTTAAAGCATGCTTATGGTCTCACTGAAGGTGGAGGCGTCTTTCAGGTTCAACCGGATAAAGAGGTCAAACCGGAAAGTGTCGGTAAACCATTGCCCAGGACAGAGATCAAGATTGCAGAAGATCAGGAAGTTCTTGTAAAAACCCCTTCTATGTTTGTGGGTTATTATCAAGATCCCGAATCGACCCAAAAGGCCATTCGAGATGGATGGCTTCATACGGGCGATGCAGGCTATATTGATGACGATGGACATCTCCTCATCATCGGCCGTAAGGAAGAGATCATGCGCACAAAAGGGGGCGAAGCCATTTCCTCAGACTTTATTGAAACGAGGCTCAAATTCAGCCCTTACATCAAAGAGGCAGTCGTGTGGGGTGAAGGCCGTGAATATATTACAGGTTTTATCAACATCGATTTTGGGAATGTGGGTAGTTGGGCAGAGGACCGAATGATCCCTTACACCACCTATACCGATCTTTCTCAGCAACTTGCCGTAGAGGAACTGATTCTTGGAGAAGTTCGTCATGTAAATAACCAATTGCCAAAGCCGATGAGGCTTCGTAAAATTATTTTATTATATAAACTTCTCGATGCCGACGATGAAGAGCTGACACGAACAGGAAAGGTAAGGAGGAAATTCGTTTATGAACAGTACATCAAGTTGATAGAGGCGATGTACAGTAACACAAATGAATTGGAGGTTACTGGGAAAGTCCGTTATCGGGATGGACATGTGGGAACCATTACGACAAAGGTTAAGATATTGACTGTAGAATAGTATATAAATCCGAAATACGAATATCGAATTCCGAAACAAATACGAATTTTCAAAATTCGTAACATTTTAGCCAAATAAAGTGCCCGAAATTTTTTTTAAAAGTAGCACTGGCGTTTTTAGAAGCAATATGCTATATCATGGCCCATGGAGATATTGCTTATCATCCGG
>JBFMAE010000353.1:0-8157 GCA_040756085.1 Thermodesulfobacteriota bacterium
CCTTTGGTGTGAGCACCCCGATCACCGTAAAGGGGACCTTCTTGATCCGGACGATCTGGCCTATTGGGTCCATCCCCCCAAACAGGTTTTCCGCTACAGTCTTTCCCAGGAGGCAAACCCTGGTCCCCCCATCCACATCCTGTTGCGTGAAAGGTCGTCCCGAAGCGAGAGCCCACTCCCTGATTTCAAGGATCTCTGGCGTTGTCCCGTAGACAATGGTGGACCAGTTCTGATTTCCAAAGACGATTTGAGCAATTTCAGAGATGTGAGGAGCCATATTTCTGACCGCCGGAATTTCCGCCAAGATCGCCTTCGCATCTTCAACGGTCAGAGTGGGTACCGTTCCCGAACCATGCCGAACCCCACCACTGGTCGAACTTCCAGAGAGGACGATGAGGATGTTAGATCCCATGCCGGCAATCTGTTCGGCAATTCGGGCTTTGGCCCCCGACCCCACGGCAATCATAGCGATGACGGCTCCCACACCGATGATGATTCCAAGCATGGTGAGAGCGGAACGCATCTT
Organism: Thermodesulfobacteriota bacterium; assembly: GCA_040756085.1. GTDB lineage: Bacteria > Desulfobacterota > BSN033 > BSN033 > UBA1163 > JBFMAE01. Next base: position 527 of record JBFMAE010000353.1, read on the forward strand.
ATTCACCGTGAGCGCCCTGAGAGCGATCCGCAGGCTTGCGAGAAGGGTAGTCATTTAATCACCCTCATAAATCATTTGATATCTTTGTAGCCGCAGGCTTCAGCCTGCGAAAAAAGTTGTAAATTTCCTATGCAATATCGCAACCTAAAGGTTGCGGCTATAACTTTTAGGATTTTTGCCCTGAGAAAGAGTCTCCAACCACCTTTCCGTCTTTGAAGAGTATTTCCCTTTTAGCAAAGGAAGCAATATCGGACTCATGGGTGATCATGATAATGGTGATCCCCATTTCTTGGTTAAGGCGTTGAAAGATTCCCATGATCTCTTCACCTGTTTTGGAGTCGAGATTGCCTGTGGGCTCATCGGCTAAAAGGATGGAGGGTTGATTGACCAGGGCCCGGGCAATGGCCACCCGTTGCTGCTCTCCTCCTGAAAGCTGACTGGGATGGTGATGTCCTCTTCCCTCAAGGCCTACTGCAGAAAGGGCTTTTTTAGCCATCTCCTTCCGTCTGGAGCTTGAAGCCCTTGCATAGATCAGAGGGAGTTCAATATTTTCTAAGGCCGATGTCCTGGCCAAAAGGTTAAATCCCTGAAAAACAAACCCGATCTTCTGGTTTCGGATCTCTGCCAATTCATCCCTTGAGAGGTGTTCCCCGCTGATGCCTTCTAAAAGGTATTGACCGCCGGTGGGCTGATCCAAAAAACCCAGGATGTTCATGAAAGTCGACTTTCCTGACCCCGAAGGCCCCATGATGGCCACAAATTCCCCACGCTCGATCGACAGGGAGATACCTCGAAGGGCTGGGACCTCTACTTCCCCCAGAGGATAGACCTTCACTAAATCTTGGACCTGAATCAACGGCTCGATCTCCCTATTTACCCAGCCCCTTCGTAAAAGGCGGAGACGTTGGGCTTTTGGTTTGAACCTTCCTCTTCGAGGTTTCTTCGAGAATGACCTCCATCCCGTCACGGAGATCCCCTGCTACGACCTCGCTGAATGTCCCGTCGGTGATTCCCAGAAGAATGGATACCCGGATCGGTTTTTTCTCCTGAGAAAGGACCCATACCTCACCTGGTTTCCTCTCTTCTCTCTCCGAGAATTCGGCCAATTCGGCAAATTTATGTCTCTGTTCTTCCGTGAGCAATCCCCATATTTTTTGTCGTATTAAATTCTGAATCCGAAGCCTCGCCTCCTCAGGTTTCGTCTTTTCTCTGATCTCTTGGAATTCCTGTCTCGATGCCTTCAGAACCATTTCAACTTTCGATTGCTGATCCGATGTGAGGTTGAGTGATTTTGTCAATCGTTCTATTAAGATCCGACCCATCGGTGCAGACCCTTCGCTCTTCTTTTCAGGACCCCCCCCTTGCTTGGCAAATCCCGGTTGAAACCGAAGGGCGGCGTTGGGCATCTTCAAAACTTCTTCCTTGTGGGCAATATAAATAGAGACATTTGCCGTCATACCGGGTTTCAATCTCAAGTCCTTGTTATCCACCTGAAGGACGACATCATAGGTCACCACATTCTGGATGGTTATAGGGGCATTGCGGATTTCTGAAACCCTTCCCCGAAAGGTCTTTTCCGGGTAAGCATCGACGGTAAAGGTTACCTCCTGGCCTTTTACAATCCGCCCGATATCGGCTTCGCTCACATTGGTATCCACTTGCATCTGGGTCAGGTCTTTTGCAATGGTGAAAAGGGTGGGGGCCTGGAGGCTGGCCGCCACCGTCTGGCCCACATCCACATTCCTCGAAATCACGATCCCATTGACCGGTGAACAGATGGTGGTATATCTCAGGTTGGTCTCTGATAGTTTTAGGGTGGCTTTGGCCTGGTCCACCTGCGCCTTTCCGGATTCCAACTGAAACCTGGCGGATTCCAACTGGGCCTTTGCCGACTCCCTCTGGGCCACTGCCGAATCATAATTAGCCTGAGCTGTGTCGAGGGAAGCCTGAGAGATGACCTTTTTCTCCATGAGCTCCCTATTCCGGTCCAGAGTCCTCTTCGTGTCCAAAACGGAGACCTCTGTCTTCATGAGATTGGCTCTTGCATTCTCCAGGTTTGCTTGGAAGTTCAACAGATTGGCCTGGGAAGTGAGCAGATTGGCCTTTCCCTGGTCGACCTGAGCCTCAAAGATCGCCGGATCGATCTGCGCAATCACTTGTCCCTCTTTGACACGGGAATTAAAATCGGCGTAGAGGGCCTTGATCGTCCCAGAAACCTGGCTCCCCACTAAAACCATGATGACTGGATTAATCGTTCCGGTAGCGGTTATGATTGTGCTGATCTCTCCCCTTTCCACTTTAACCGTCCTGAATCTCTGATTGGATGTTCTTTGATCTGTCAACCAATAGAGAACCAATCCTCCAATTGAAACAAGGAGAAGGATGATGATCGTGATGAGATATCTCTTCATTCCTTTACGCATTGCCCTACCCTCTTCCTTTCTTCCTGAATAGGAGACGGATTGAAACTCCCTCAAAATCAAAAGCCTCACGCATCTGGTTGATCAGATATCTTTCATAGGAAAAATGGATGCCCTCTGGAATGTTAGTATAGATCACAAATGTAGGAGGAGCGGTGGAGACCTGAGTGATATAGTTCATCTTGACCCTCCTGTTTTTATAAAGAGGCGGAGGGACCCTCTCCACCCACTTCCCAAAATATTTATTTAAATGGGAGGTGGAAATTCTCTTCTTCGTCTGCTCTGCGACATGATCGATCATATCCAGAATCTTCCTCACCCTTTGACCTGTCAGGGCGGAGATAAAAAGGATGGGGGCATAAGAGAGATATTTCAAGTCCTCCTGAATCCTCTTTTGGAATTTGACCATGGTCTGTGAATCCTTTTCGACCAGGTCCCATTTATTCACCACGAGGATGCACGCTTTTCCCTTTTCATGAATGAATCCGCCGATGCGGGCATCCTGATCAGTTACCCCTTCTTTCGAATCTAAAAGGAGTAAAGCGACATCAGACCGGTCGATGGTCCGGAGTGCTTCCACGATACTGTACTTTTCCAGTTTTAAGCTAATCCGGCTCTTTCTCCGGATACCCGCTGTATCGATGAGGATGTATTTCTTCCCATCTTTCTCAAAAAAGGTATCGATGGCATCCCGGGTCGTGCCAGGCCCCTCATCAACGATCACCCGATTATACCCTAATAAACGGTTGATCAGAGTCGATTTGCCTACATTTGGCCTCCCGACCAGAGTCACCTTTGTCGCTTTTCTATCCCACTCCTCTTCGGCCGGACTGGGAAGGACCTCCATCACCTTGTCCATCAACTCATTCAAACCGTATCGATGTTCAGCCGAAATGGAGTAGAACGATTCTACCCCCAGCCCATAAAATTCAAAGGTCTTCTCCTCGTGCTTGGGTCCATCGATCTTATTGACGATATAAAAGACAGGTTTATTCAACCGTCTTAAAATATCGGCGATCTCCTTGTCCGAAGGAGTCAGACCTTCTTTCCCATCCATGATGAAGAGGATCACTTCGGCCTCATCCATGGCCAGCTGACATTGCTCCCGCATCTGGATGAAGATCCGATCCTTGGAGACCGGCTCGAAACCCCCGGTATCTATTAAGGTAAAAGCCTTCCCTTCCCATTCCACATCAACATAATTCCGATCCCGGGTCACCCCAGGCTCGTCCGTAACGATCGCTTTCTTCCCTCCGGCGATTCGATTGAACAGGGTGGACTTTCCGACATTCGGTCTTCCGATAATAGCAATGATGGGTTTCATTGTCACTATCCTCAAATATAAAATTATAATATAGCCATAAAGTCTACACAATGATCTAATCCCTTTTCAAAATGATTGCGGGTATCAACGACTTTTATCGCCCTCATAAAAGAGAGGTTGAACCCTTTCCCATCCGAGGGTTATTTCAATCATTCAAAGAATCGTTTAAAAATAGGAACAGAGAAAATTATAGTCTTCTCATCATGTTATAAATTAGATTAACATCTATTATTGAAAGAAGAGAAAATGCGGAAGGGTTGGAAGATAACCATTTTTTTCTTATCTTTTCTGATTTTTTTATGTCATTGGGAAAATGGAGAGGTGTTTTTTGCAACCCAGGGCCGAGGAAGAGAAGGGGCCTCTGATCCACATGGGAGAAGTAACTTTCAAGATCGGAAATCTGAAATCAACCCCCTCACCCCCGAGAATGTTGGAGGTCCATATCGAAATCCTTAACCGGAGCCAGAAGTTTGTGGCTCCACCCGATTCCATTAAGGTAGTCGTTACTCCCAGAGAAGTGAAATCATCGGATGCCGTTTTTGCCCGTGAATTTACTTCGACCCAAGGGGAGACAACGCTCAATCTCTCCCTTCCCCCAGAACAGGTCGTGAGGTGATTTTCGGTTTTACAATTCCTGAGGGCAAAGTGGAATCGATCACCTTTGAAGTCCAGGTCACCCCCCGGAAGGTGAGAAGAAAATAGTCATATGGGAAGAGCGTTAAAGTCCCCAAAAAGAAAAAGTACAGGGAACCTTCTCCCTTGCTTCCAATCACCTCGGACGGATGCGAATTCCCTCCTTAATCGAGTCGTCAGGATGGGTAATAATCTCCTCACCCTCCTCGAGCCCAGAGAGAATCTCTGCGATTAACCCGGTCCGATGACCGACTTTAACCTCACGTTGTTGCGCCCTTCCGTTTTTTACTATAAATACCGCCCAGCTTTCCCCCTTGCGAAAGAGGGCACTCGCTGGAATCTGTAGTACATCCTTGCCTTCCCAGATGATGAAGCGTGCCTCTACACTGTATCCCTCACCTATCCTCTGCCAGCTCTCGGGTAAAGAAGTGATATCCGCGATGATAGGCACCCGCTGTTCTTCGACTCCGAGGCTGGAGATCTTTGTAAACCCGGCTGGCTCAACCACTCTCACCCTCCCTGAAAGAGCCGAATCACCGCCCCAGCGCTCAAAAAGCACAGGAGTACCCGGTTTGATGTGGACCGCATTGGCAGAGAGGACTTCAATTCTCACTTCCAGTGTTTTAGGATCCCCTATATCGATCAATGATTCTCCGGAGTTAACCACTCCCTCGCTCTTGCGGTGGATCTTGAGCACACGGCCAACAACGGGGGAACTGACCGAAACGATTCTGTCGGGACTCCTGGTGCCTTCCGCTGCAGAGTACCGGAGTGAGGTACGGGCCTTGTCGAGCTCAAACCGTGCAACCTTTACGGCAGCCTGGGCCGATAGACGGTTCGCCTCTGTACGTTTTGCTTCCGTCTCAGCCAGATCCATATCATTTTTTGAGATATAGCCTCCCTCATAGAGCTTCTTCATCCGCTCAAGTTTTGACTTCGCATACTTTTCATCTGCTATTGCTGCTCGTACTTTTTCCTCTGCGACGTTGAGCGCGGCCTCTGCCGATGAAACCTCAGCCTCCGCTGTTGCAAGGCTTCTGGGGTCGAGAACATTTGACCTCAGGGGTTCAAGTTTGACTAGGGTCTGTCCTCTTTTCACAAGATCCCCTACCTCCAACCCGACACGTTGCATGAATCCTGCAACCGGTGCGGAGACAATAAACCTGTCTTTGACCCTCGTCTTTCCTTCCTCCTCTATTGTCACCCTGAGCGGTCCGCGGGAAGCCTTCACCAAATCAACAGGTACAGGCCTCGGCATGAACCCATATAGAATGGCCAAGATGACAACTGCTGTAACGGTGATGATGATGATCCATCTGCGTAGGCGCATCTTCTTCTACTCCTTTGTCTTCAGGACTGCCACCAGGTCAAGGTGATCAAGTCGATGGCGTACGATCAAACCGGACAGGCAGGCTGAGATCACGACTACGGCAGCTGCAAGAGAATAAGTAGCTGGGTCCACGACCACCGGTATCCTGAAAAGGTCCGATCCCATTGTCTTTGCTAAATAGGTACAGATGCCCCGTCCGATAAAGAATCCAATAGGTATTGCCGCAAGCGTGAACAGTCCGAGCTCTCCAAGTAAGATGTAGGAGATCTCTGCCCGTGTGTAGCCGAGCACCCTGAGGCTGGCGAGTTCACGGCTCCGCTCAGACAGTGTGATCCGCGCACTGTTATAGACAACACCGAAGGCGATCGTTCCTGCCAGGAGGGTAGCTACAAAAGTGAAGAAGAGAAAAGCTTCAGCTTGAGTCTCGTAGAAATTTTTTATCTCATCCTTTCTTACAACAGCGCCCGCCACACGAGGCATTTGAATAAGTTTTCTGTAGATCTCAGCCTGGTGGAACGAATCGACCATGAGATACGCACCCGACACGGCATCGCCTTCTCTCATGAGGGCATTGAGGGCATTCATATCCATATAGCCCATTAACCCGATATACTGGTTGATGAGCCCGACCACCGGAACCTGACGCATAGGCCTGGTCCCTTCGAGCACCTCCACCGTCAGCATGTCGCCAGGCCGGATCCCGAGAAGAGTCCCCAGATAGTCGGTTAAAACGATCCCTTCGGATGGAAGTTCGATGGGGTTCAGGTTTGTATCCAACAGGGAATGAAGTCGTGTCCCAGGCTCTATCCCCCTTATGGCAGTTCGGTAGCTTCGGTGTTCGAATCTGAGCCGGGCAGGCACGGACCGAAAGGGCTCGGCATATTGAACACCCCTGAGGCCATTCAGTTCATAAAGCGCCTTCCTCGATGTCGGTTCAACAAAGGTGACGGCCAGATCCTCTTTCTGCGACAGCTTGAACTGCACCTCCACCATGAAGTCCACAGCGTCTTTCCAAAATATGGCGGCGATCAGGATCGCACAGGCAAGGGCGATCCCTGCGATGGAGAGACATGACTTGATGGGCCCGCGCTCGATATTGCGGATGATGATCCGGGCAGGCTGGGAGAGCATCCGCCATAACCCCAGATGTTCAATGACCGTTTTACGGTAACGGGCCGGCGGTTCGGGTCGCATTGCTTCAGCAGGGGGGAGCATCGCCGCTTTCCGCAGGGAATGGAGTGTCCCCAGAAGGGCTGAGGCAACACTGATGAGGACTGCGGTACCGGCGATACTCCATTTCAACTCATAGATCAGATAAGGAAAACGGTAGAACTCCATGTATATTCTGCCAAGGCCTTTGCCGAACCAGACACCGACTCCAATCCCTCCTGCCACACCGATCAGGACGATCAGGATCACCATCTTTACATAGTGGAGTCCGATACTGAAATTGCTGTAACCGAAAGCCTTCAGGATGGCGATCTGTTCCCGCTGGGTATGGATGGTCCTGCTGATGACTATATTGAGCAGGAATGTAGCCACGGCGATAAAGACCAAGGGAAATATCTCAGAACTTCTTTCGAGCTGCCGAAATTCTTCTGTCAGGAAGCGGTGTGACATCTGATTTTTACGTTCGTAAGCACCGAGCCCACCGTACTGGTCCAGGAGGTGATCCAGCCGGACGATGACCTCACCCACCTTTGCCCCTGGAGAAAGGGTCATTACCACATCATTGAAGGCCCCCTTCATGTCATAGGCGGTCCCGAGAACCTCCCGTCCCATCCAGAGGATGGCGTAGCGCTTGAAGTCTGGACTGATTGCACCCGGCCTTACCTGAAGGACGAATTCAGGGGACAGGGCCGTCCCAACGATCACAAGGGTCTTCCATCTGCCATTGATGACCGCACCGAATCGATCTCCTGGC
>JBFMAE010000354.1:0-11928 GCA_040756085.1 Thermodesulfobacteriota bacterium
ACTTGGCCCGGGTTGTTTCATGATTAAGTTGGAATAGATGGACCACAAAAAATATCCTGCCGCTATAATCAAAATCATGATACTGACCGCTTCAAAGGATAAACGGCGAAGGTCTTTTTTTCTCCTTCTTGGGAGAGTTAACCTCCTTTCCATCTCTTCTGGTATTTTTTCCACGGGTTGTTTTTCTGAAGTTTGGGTTTGTAGAGGTTCTTCTTCAACCTCTTGCAAATAGGCAGCTTCAAGCTCTTCTTCTTTACCTTCAGGCGTATAAGAGAGCTTAGGTTTTTGGTTTTCTTGAGAGGAAAGTTGTTTCACGAGGATGGAGCCGCATTTTCCGCAAGCATTCTCATCTTCATAAAATATTTTGCAATTGGGGCAGATCAGTTTCCCCTCTGAAGTCTCTATCAGTTGCTTTTTAGGGGGTTGAACCTGGGGGGATTCTTTTTTAACCTCTTGTTTGTGAGAAACCTTGGACTCTTCTTGATTTTGGGAAGGAATTTGAGTGACCAGGTCCGCCCCACATCTTATGCAAGACTTCATTTTATCGTAAAATATTTTGCAATTAGGGCAGATCAGTTTTTCTTGTGGTGCTTCTATCCGTTGTTTTTGGGGCGCCTTTTCTTGGAGGGGTTCTACTTCAACTTCAGGCCCATGATCTACCTCAGTCTCATCCATTGCCCGGGAATAAGATCGGCCTACCAGCGCTGCCCCACATTTTATGCAAGAATTCCCGAATTCATAAATTATTTTACAATTGGGGCAGATTGGTTTTCCATCTGATTTTTCATCTTCAGTTTGGTTCATGTTCTGGGGAGTTGAAATGGATTTTTCTATGGTCATCAGAAGGCTTCCGCAATGACTGCAAAACTTATTCCCTTCCTCATATTCAATCTGGCATTTCACACAGAACAGCATTTTTCCTTTAACCTAATCCTCTTTTTCATCATTACATTGGATTTGGTTCGGGAGGAGGAGCAGAAGGAGGAGGCGCAGATGCCTCGGAAGTTGCTGATTTGCTCACCCATGCCTCGCTTCCGTCTTCAAGTCGAACATGCAGCCAATTCCCCTTCGCCTCAAGGATGGCTAAAGAGGTTCCTTTCTTCACGTTGCCAATCACTTTATAATTCGTTCCTGGTCCCTCGCGCAGATTGACATAGGCCCATATGACTTGGGTGATAGGAAGAGTTGGTTTTGGAGTCACGACAGGGGGCTGAGGAGGCAACATAACTTCAGGTTGGACTTTTACGGGTGGGGGCTTTTGGGTTTCCTTAGGTGGAATAATAGGAAAAACTCTATAGGACTCAGGAGGCGTCTTGGCAACAACAAAACTTGCCGACTCCTCAATGGCTATGCGTATGGCCTTCTCCATCGGTGTTTTTGAAAAGTATTTGAAAACCTCCGGCAATCCACCTCCACCTTTTCCAATGGTCCCTCCAAAATCCGTAGCCTTTCCCCTCACTCTTTCAGTGGCGAGGATCTGGTTGGTCCTTGGATTAGTGACCGTAACAATGAGGGTCACATACGAAGCTCCCCCTGTTTCCCATCCAGCACCTGCAATCCCGTGTTTGAATTCCTTAATTATTCCTTCTACAAGAAGATCGATTTTCTCCTCTTTTTTAATTCGACCGCTGTCTCCAATATCCTGACTTTTGATGACCTCATCTAAAGATTTTCGGACTTGGACAATATATCGATTAGTGGCCAACATTGCATTACGTAACATCTCAGCTATTCCATCTCCTGCCCGGCTAATCTCTTTTCCCCTTACCGATTTGTCAATGAACTTAATTACCACAACTCTTGCTTTGGGCCCTTTATAGTCTTCTTTCAAGATCTGCTCAAATGTCGGCCATGTAGGAGGGGTAGGTTTCTCATCAGGATGAATTGCCCGGTCAATGGCTGAACAGCTTATGGAGAAAAATATAAATGCGATAAGAATCAGGGCCTTAGGAATGAAATTAATTAATAATTCCCTCATAAAAAACCCCTAATTTAACCTTCACCAAGTTAAACATTAAAGCTCAAACTGAAATTTGATACACAAATTCCTTTTTAGAACAGCAAAATCAGTGCCAATTTTTGCTTAAACTTAATTATTTGAATTCATATGCTTTTTATAATATCCTTCCTAAATAAAAAAGTACAAAATCTGTCTCGACCGGTTAAAAAATAACCAAATCCAAGATAACCGATGAATTTACCACCAATTTTAGATTAGTTCGGACAAATTAAGCTTGGGATTAGATTTGGATATTATTTTCACATTCTCAAGAATACTGGCCATGGTGGGACCCGCCTGATCATGAATGACGATATCCGCCATATGATCGTATGGAGTTGGTTCGCGGTTGATGATTACCAATTTGGCGCCATTTCGTTTTGCCTCCAAAGGCATAGATGCAGCGGGTTGCACGACCAGGGAGGAGCCGATGACAATGAAGAGGTCACTGAGAGAGGACCGATGATAGGCCTCTTGCGTCTCCCTCTCCGGCATGGGTTGGCCGAAGGAGATGGTAGCGGGTTTGAGAGGTCCGCCACAGTCGTCACAATAGGGCACCTTTAACCCTTTTTGTAGTCGCTCTTGGATCCCATCGCGGTCATATCTCTTCCCACAGCTCAAACAGGTGACGTACATGGCTGTCCCGTGAAGTTGAATCACCTTTTCTTCTGAATTTCCAGCCTTGAAGTGAAGCCCGTCAATGTTTTGGGTGATGACGCAATCCAGTTTCCCGAGCCTCTCCATCTCGGCAATGGCCATATGGGCCAGATTGGGTTGAGCCTTTTTCATCGGCTCATACATCTCTGTAGCCATCTGCCAGTATTTCTCCCGAGAGGCTACACTCGCAAGGAAATTCTGGAAGTAAAAGTCCTCAGGATTGTATTTGTCCCATACCCCTCCTGGACTTCGGAAGTCTGGGATTCCTGATTCTGTGCTAAGACCTGCTCCTGAAAAAACAATCACCCTCTTTGAAGTAACAATCCAATTTGCGATTTTCTCAAGCTTCTCTTTCATTTTCTCCTCCTCGTCCTATTCCACAATTTCGTATATCACACGACTACCATGGCTTGCAAGGGGTAGATCAGATGTGATAAGATTTTTTTGATGAAGTGCAATCTAATTAAGCAGGGATACCCCCAGGGAAGTTGCTTTACAGAAATTGAGGGAAGAAAGTCCCCTGCCTGTGAAGTTACCCTCAAACAGACGGACAATGGCCCCCTCAGGTTGATCTCTGCCGTTCATCTCTCCCGTCCTGAAAACTACCTCTCCATCTATCAATCGGGTTGCAGTTTCTCGTGCCGGAAATGTCACTCCTGGACCTTTACCAAGATCGCCAAAGGGGATTGGTGGTTGCCTGCCGATGTGTTGAAGGCGTGCAAGGAGTATGAGAAGGGGGTGACGCTTCGAGAGCCCCGAAACAGAGCCACTGCATTTCATGCCCATGATTCGTGTCGTTGTTGCGGGGCCTGTGTGATGCATGGGAAACGGTCTCCTCTCTGTCCCAAGGTGATTCAGAAGAAAGAGATCCTGCTGAGTCCCCAGGGATGGGGACCGGCTCGCAATATCGTAGCCTTTACCGGAGGGGACCTGACTTGTTGCCCAGAGTTTTATACCCAGTGTGCAAGCCTCATCAAGGCTGAGACCGATCTCTGGGTGCTGATCGAGACGAATGGTTATAGCCTTACCCCTCAAAACCTTGACGCATTGAAAGAGGCCGGGGTCGATTCTTTTTGGCTCGATATCAAAGCCTATGATGGGACAGACCATAAATGGCTGACCGGCTGTTTCAACCGTAACATTCTCAAACTTCCTGAAGAGATCGTCAAAAGGGGTTTTGTCCTGGAGGTTCTTTCCCTCTTCATCCCCAACTTAGTGGAGACATCCCAATTGAAGAAGATTGCCCAATTGATTTTTGATGTTGATCCAGAAATACCCTTTACGATTTTGGCCTTTTTCCCAGAATATCAAATGAAAAGATACAAAACCCCGAAGGTTTCAGAGATGGTGGGGGCCTATCTCGAGGTCAAGGCTGTCGGATTGAAAAATGTGAGGCTGGGTAACACTGGAATTTTCGCTTCATCGGAGCAGGATCATCATCTCCTGAAAGAGAGGGTGGGAGTAGGAAATTATTAAATTGCGAATTGAAGATTGCAGGAGCTTCGAATTCGGTCTTAATTTTGTTGATAATTTACAAGGGTTGTGGTATTGGAAAGACAGATAAAATAGTTTTGATGAGGAAACTCATGGAGAAGAAGATCCTCATCGTGGACGATGAGGAAAGAATCGTCCAATCGATTGCGGGCGTTCTGGAGGATGAGGGCTTCCGGGTCTCCACGGCGAGGAGTGGAGAGGAGGCGATCGGAATCTTTCAGGAGGAGGGACCGGATGTCACCCTCCTCGATATCTGGATGCCGGGAATGGATGGCATCGAAGTATTGAAACGGCTGAAATGGATTGCTCCGGATTGCCAGGTGATTATGATCTCAGGTCATGCGACCATTTCGACCGCCATGACCGCTGTGAAACTGGGAGCCTTCGATTTCATTGAGAAGCCCCTCTCCCTTGATCTTCTCCTCATGACGATTCGCCGCGCCCTTGATCGCCAGAAAGAATTGCTGACCGTTAAGCGATCGGAAGAGGTTGCCACCGAGGAAGTGCCTCCTCAGGGAAAGTTGATTTCTCCAAAGGAGATGGCGGAGGGGTTCACCCGTTCTTCCATTCCCTATGTTCGAGAGGCGACCCTCCTGTCTAAGAAGGTTTCGAAGAGAAAAGATACTTCTTTATACCTTCAGCGAACCATTAAACGGAGCATGGTGCTCTACGGAACAGGACTTCATTCCGGGATGAAGACAGGGCTTCTTTTCCAACCCCTCCCCCCGCATAGTGGAATTCTTTTTGGAAACATCTCATCGGATGAGGTGGTTCCCGCACATCTCGACTATGTCCAGACAACGGAGTTTGCCACCTCCTTGAAGAAAGGGAGAGCCATTGCCAAGACGATCGAACACCTCATGGCGGTGCTGCATGCCTATCGCATCACCAACCTAATGGTGAAGATGATCGAAGAGATCCCGATTATGGACGGTTCAGCTCTGGAGTTTTGCAAGATCATCGAGCAGGCAGGGTTGGAGGAGCAGGGGGAGAGGGTGGATGAACTGATCATCGATCGCCGGCTTGAGATCATCCATCATAATAAGTTTCTGGTGATCGAACCTGCAGAAATTTTTTCTGTCCACTATTTTCTGGATTACCCGTCCCCCATCGGGCAGCAGACTCTGGAGTTTGTGCTCGAGGGGGAGGAGGTCTTCAAAGATGAGATCGCTCCGGCGAGAACATTTGGCTTTCTCAAAGATATTGAGATGCTTGAACGGATGGGGTTGGGAGGAGGGGGACGACTCCACAACTTCATCCTGCTTGATGACGAGAAGATTGTTAACACCGAACTCCGTTTTTCAGATGAATTTGTCCGGCACAAGATTCTGGATCTGATTGGCGATCTTTATCTCCTCAATCGTCCGGTTCGGGGAAGAGTGACCGCCCACTTGACCGGCCACACTGAAAACATTGCCCTCATGAAGAAGATTCAGGAAGAGACAAGGGAGAAAGAACGGTAAAGGGAGCCCCATTGGGAATGGAGTTCCACTTTCTCTGGAGGAAGTCAATGGCAAAGGAAGAATACAGGCCCCCCGTAAAAGAGTTTTTAGACATGCTGGCAGACCTATTGGCCGAAAAATATTTTGAACGGATGGACAACCGGATGAAAAAGATCCCTGAACTCCGGAGGTTGATCACGGCAAAAGAGGCCAGCCAGTATCTAAGTCTTTCGACCGATACGGTCTATCGGATGGCTTCATTGAAGAAACTTCCTTACCTCAAAATAGGGGATAGGGTTCTTTTTGATGTAAAGGCCCTGGACCACTGGATCGAGAAGCATATGATCCGAGAGAAAGAGTGGAAGAGGGAGGAACTGAAGGCTGAAATTGAAAAGGATAAATCGAACAGGAAACCTTCCAAAGCATCCGACCTCCTCGGCCTTCTGAAGAAGAAGGACTGATTTATTGACCCTCGGTCACTTTTAAATTTAGGTTCAGATCCCCTGTGGTGAAAAGAGAATCTCGATACACATTCCCGATGACATCCCAGTTCGATGTGTAGAATCTCGGAAGATAGGGCCGGTTCTGGATGTGAGAAGGACATTGAGGAAACCCTCTACCGCCCGATTTGACATTTTGGTTTTGGATTTGATTTGACATTTGAGATTTAACATTTGGTATTTCGATCGTTCGAATTTCGGATTCTTAATGGATTTATTTGATTCTCCGGTTGAGACGGAGACGTGGGGGAAAATATGGTTTGGGGAGGTTTGAGAAAGAGAGTGTTAGCAGGAGAATGTGTCTATGGAACAATGATCCGTCAGGCTCGGGATCCAGGAGCACCGGTCATCTATGCCGCAGCAGGTTTTGATTTCGTCTTCATCGATATGGAACATGGAAACTACTCCATGGAAACCGTGGCAGACCTGATCCGGGGTGCTAAGTCAGCAGGGATTGCACCCGTCATCAGGGTTCCTCACCTGGAGACTCACTTCATCTCAAGGGTTTTAGATGCAGGGGCAGAAGGGATTATGGTCCCCATGACCTCCACAAGGGAACAGGCTGAGTCGATCGTCCGTTACGGTAAATATACTCCGCTGGGACAGCGCGGGTTTGGGACCCAGACTGGTCAGACCGACTACCAACCTTTGAAGGTCGTTGAGTTTATGAAAGAGGCGAATGAGCATACCCTGATGATCGCACAGATCGAGACCCGGAGTGCCATCGAAAATATTGATGCGATTCTGAGTGTAGAAGGGATCGATGTAGGTTTAATAGGTCCCAATGACCTTTCCATTTCCTTAGATGTACCTGAACAGATGGGTTCGGAGATATTGACGAAAGTCATTGACAAAGTGATCGAGACGGGAAAGGAGAAAAGAAAGGCTACCGGCATTCACATTGGGAATATCGAGACCCTGAGGGAAGGTCGGGCAAAGGGGATGACCGTCCTGGCTTATTCAACAGATATCGGTTTTCAATACTATGCCTCCAAGTCGAGCCTCGAAGAGCTAAAACGATAGATTTAGGCGAGATGGCAGGCGACCCAGTGTCCCTCTCCGATCTGGCGGAGGGATGGGACTTCTTTCTGACAGACCTCGATGCCGATGGGGCATCGTGGATGGAAGTTGCATCCAGGGGAAAGGGCAATCGGACTTGGAGGTTCGCCTTTTAAGATGATCCTTTTTCGAGTGGCCTCCACTACAGGATTGGGAATCGGTACAGCAGAAAGCAAAGCCACGGTATAAGGATGTTTGGCAAATTGGTAGAGATCATCCCGATTCGCAATTTCGATAATCTTTCCCAGATACATGACGGCGACCCTATGGCTAATATGTCGGACGACCGAGAGATCATGGGCGATGAAGAGATAGGTGAGGTCAAATTCCACTTGGAGGTCTTCAAGCAAATTGATGATCTGTGCCTGGATCGAGACATCAAGCGCTGAGATCGGCTCATCGCAGATGATAAATCTTGGTCGGATGGAGAGGGCTCGGGCGATTCCCAATCTTTGACGTTGACCTCCACTGAATTCATGTGGATACCGACCTGCCATCGATGGGTCCAGCCCAACGACGCGTAAAAGTTCCGAAACCTTCTCCCTCAATTCTTTGCCCCTCATTTGAGTATGAATCCTGAGAGGTTCGGCCACGATCTCCCCAGCAGTCATCCGTGGGTCGAGGGAGTCGAAAGGATCTTGAAAGATAATCTGCATCTTCTGTCTTATGGATCGAAGGTGATCCTCTGCCATCTGACATAAATTCATACCTTCAAAATAGACCTCTCCCGAAGTGGGACGGATCAACTGCATGAGGCATCGGCCGAGGGTGGTTTTTCCACAGCCGCTCTCCCCCACCAGACCGAGCGTCTCCCCTTTCTGGATAAAGAAACTGACTCCATCCACAGCCTTGATCTCGGCAATCTTTCGCTGGCGGATGACCCCTTTAGTCATCGGGAAATGCATAGTCAGACTTTTAGTCTCGATCAGGATATCATTTGGCATATTAGAATATCTTGCTAATCAAATTTTTCGTGATGGGTTGGTCACATCCGCACAATGAAAATGGATAATCCTCCTGAAAATAATATCGGGTAAGGGAGGCTTTAGTCTCCCATTTAAGAGGGCGACCTGCCTTCGCCGAAACGCTCTTGCCTGCCAAAGAACTTGTCCCGCCTGCCATAGAACTTGTTCGGCGGACAGGTCGCCAAGCAGGTCGTGCAGGCAGGCTAAAGTCGCTCTTACCCGTTTAATTCAATGTTGCTATTTTCTATCTAATCCTATTAAAACACCCCCAGGTTGTTTTATTAGTTATTTAAATCTGCCCAACATGCAGCCCAATGGTCCGGGTCCACAGGTTTTAACTCCGGCCTCTCAAGAGAACATCGTTCCAATCGATGGAAACATCTCGGGAAAAAGGAACATCCGGGTAAGAGTCGGATTAGGTTAGGAGGTTGCCCCTCGATCGGAACCAATCGTTCCTTGCGGGGCTGATCGAGTCTTGGCACAGAGGCCAGAAGCCCTATGGTATAGGGATGTCTTGGGTGTCCATAGACTTCGATCGCTGGACCCAGTTCAACAATTCTACCTGCATACATGACCGCCATTCGATTGACATGCCTGGCCACCACACCTAAGTTATGTGTAATCAGAATGACCGCGGTTCTAAGCTTCGATGTCAACTCCTTGATGATCTCTAAAAGTTGGGCCTGGATCGTCACATCGACAGCCGTCGTGGGTTCATCGGCAATGAGAAGTTTCGGGCTACAACTAAGGGCCATCGCAATCATCACTCTTTGACGCATCCCTCCACTGAACTGGTGGGGGTAATCATCGATTCGCCTTTCGGCGCCCGGGATTCCCACCATCTTCAGAAGCCTCAGAACTTCCTCTCTGGCCTCTTTCTTGTTGAGATTTCGGTGAAGTTCAAGGGCTTCTCCGATCTGGAGTCCAATAGTCAGGACAGGGTTGAGGGAGGTCATCGGCTCCTGAAAAATCATGGCGATCCGGTTCCCACGGATATCGCGGATCTCATCTTCAGAGATCTTCAGGAGATCCTTTCCTTCGAAGATCATTTCTCCTCCAACAATCTTTCCCGGAGGATTGGGAATCAAACGAAGGAGAGAGAGGGCGCTGACGCTCTTTCCACACCCGCTCTCACCTACCAATCCCAATGTTTCACCCTCCTTGAGATCATAGGAGATGCCATCCACCGCCTTTATGATTCCTGCTTCGGTATAAAAATAAGTTTTTAAATTTCTGACCTGGAGCAGATTCATATTTTCTCGTTACTCTCTCCGAACTCCTGTACGGAACGGTTTCCCGTGGTCGGGTCTTATCGACAAACCGTTCCCTACCGAACTCCCTGCCCTGTACCGTTCTGGTGCAGGGCAGGCAGGCTAACTGTTTTTATGTCTTCAACCTCGGATCTAAGGCATCTCTCAGCCCGTCACCCAACAAATTAAACCCCAGCACTGTAATGAAGATCATCAGCCCAGGAAAGGTCGCCACATGGGCTGCTACACGAATATAGAGTCTTCCTCCGTTGAGCATGGCTCCCCATTCAGCAGTGGGTGGATTGACTCCCAGCCCAAGAAACCCCAGACCAGCCGCCCAGAGGATCGCTGTAGCCATATGGAGAGTGGATTGAACGATGATCGGAGAAAGGCTATTGGGAAGGAGATGTTGAAGGGTGATCCTTAAATTGCTTGCACCCATCGACTTTGCTGCTTCAACGAATTGTCTCGCCTTAATGGCTAACACCGAACTCCTTGCCAATCGGGCATAGACAGGGATGGTTGAAATTCCAACAGCCATCATCACATTGTGGAGCCCTACGCCCAGCATAGCGATCAGCAATAAAGCTAAAAGGATTCCAGGAAAGGCAAGCAGGGTATCAACGAATCGTTGAACGACGAAATCAACTTTCCCACCGTAGTAGGCGGAAACGACACCTATGGGGACACCCACCAGAACACCAATCGAGATGACGATAATCCCGATGAGTAGAGAGATACGAGCACCGTATATGATTCGGCTGAGGATGCATCTCCCCAATTCATCCCTCCCCAGGGGATAATCCCAGGAAGGTGTGGACAGTTTATGGGCCAGGCTATGCTCATAAGGATCATGAGGTGCAAGAAAGGGGGCCAGGAGTGCTGAAAATAGAAAGAGGAGCACGATGATTAGACCGAGCAAGGCCGTGAACCTCTTAGAGAGGCGACGGAGCACCTCCCGGAACTGACTCCATTCTCTCATTTCTTCCTTTTGAAGAGTTTCTTGCATCAAGAATGCTCCACCATCCTTCTAATGGTACCGGATGCGAGGATCAAGATACGAATATAGAATATCCACGATCAGATTGACGAAGATGAACATCGTCGCAACTACCAATACAACACCCTGAACCACAGGATAGTCTCGTGAGAGAATCGCCTCCACCAGCAGTCGGCCTATACCCGGCCAGGCAAAGACGATCTCTGTTAGCACCGCTCCGCCCAACAATATCCCTGTCTGGAGACCGATCACCGTCACGACTGGAATGAGTGCATTTTTCAGGGCATGTCGAGAGATCACCAACTTCTCTGATAATCCTTTTGCCCTTGCGGTTCGGATATAATCGAGCCGGATGACTTCGAGCATGCTTGAACGCGTCATTCGTGCAATAATCGCTGTGGAGTTAGCACCCAAAGTGATTGCCGGAAGGATGAGGTGTTTAAAGCTATCTGCTCCCACTGCAGGAAACCAGCCCAGTTTGATTGAGAAGAGAAGCATGAGCATCAATCCCAACCAGAAGACTGGCATCGACAATCCAAACAGTGCGACGAGCATGCTGAGATAGTCAAATTTTGAATTCTGTTTCACTCCTGCAACAATTCCGGTCAATACTCCAAAAAACGTTGCAATCAAGATGCTGGCCAATGCGAGCAAGAGGGTATTTGGAAATCGGGCCATGATCTCTTTTGTCACAGGGAGCCCTGTTCGGGTTGATGTCCCTAAATCTCCTTTGAAGAGATTTCGAATAAAGATGAAGTATTGCGTGACAGGGTGTTTATCCAATCCGAGTTGGGCTCGAATCTGCTCCACCTGATCTTTGGTCGCATGAGGACCGGCCATGACATACCCCGGATCCCCAGGGATCACTCTGACCATCGTGAAAATAATCAGAGAAACTCCAAAGAGAACGGGGATCATGATGAGAAGCCTTCGGATGATATATTGTCCTGTCATTTTTGAATCGCTCAATAAGAGAAGGGGTCAACTCTTCTTTCCGTAGAATCTTTAAAGAAAAAGTCGACCCCTTCAATGGCTTCTGTGGATGGAGCTCTCCTTATTCTATTCTTGCCAATTTTGCGATGACTCTTTCTGTTGGGTGGACAATGATGTCCTTCACATTTACTCTGACCCCAACCATCTGAACCTCGCTGTGGAGGAAGAGCCAGGGGGCATCATCATTAATGATCATCATGGCTTCCTTATAGAGCCTCTTGCGTTCCTCAGGATTGGCTGTGCTCCTTGCGGCATCCAACAACTGATCCAGCTTCTCATTTTTAAAGAAGGAGGCGTTCATCCCTTTCTTCGGCCATTCTCCGGAGTGGAAGAGGGTATAAAGTCCATAGTCAGCATCCCCTGTTACACACCCCCAGCCCAGCATATAGATTTTATGCTCCACTACCTCTTTTTCACGGAGAATCATGGGGAGATAAGTTCCCCATTCCATCATCTTGATATCTGCCTTGACCCCAACTTTCAGAAGATCTGCCGCCACAGCCGTCGCAACGGAGACATCCATATAATATCGGCCGACGGCAGGATGGAGGGTCGTTTCGAATCCTTTT
>JBFMAE010000355.1:0-3265 GCA_040756085.1 Thermodesulfobacteriota bacterium
CTAAAGGGAGTCTCGTGACCGAGGGGATTTACGGCCTGGTAAGACATCCTCAATATATTGGTTTATTTCTGGTTTCCATCGGTTTGATGATCCAGTTGTAGGCGATATCGAGAGCGGCCCCAAAACCGATACTTTGGGACAGGCCAGTTTGGGGATCAGGATGGAACAGTGCCTTGGCTTTCCGTCATAAGGATAAAAGGAAAGAGTCCGCAGTGAGACAATTCTAAGATGGATTACCTCGTTTTATGCTTTTTAAGTAACCGATAAGACCTCCCTTCGAAGGTAATGAATCTCCCATTGAAACTGAGACGATCAAGGATTGCGGATGCGGCTGTGGCACTGAAGATGGAGCCCCACTCCTTAGGTGCAAGGTTCGTTGTCACGATTGTGGGCAGGATTTCATTCCTTTTGGATATGATCTGAAAGAGGATATCGGTATCCTCCTTTTTGTGATAGGTATAACCGAGCTCATCGATGCAGAGCACCCGGACCTTTGCATAGTAATCAATCCTGGAGGCCGGGTTGTAAGCCTTATGAATCCTTGAAACGAGGTCGAAGGCGGTGATACAGGCAGTGGGATAGCCTCGGAGTATTGCCTCATAGCAAATGGAGGAGGCGATATGAGATTTCCCAAGCCCTGTATCTCCGATGAGGACTAGGTTGAAGGCATTTTCGATCCAGGGCGAGTTGACGAAGGTCAGGATATCCTCCTTGCTGATCTTGGGATTAAAATGCCAGTCGAACTGATCCAGAGTCTTCACATGTTTGATCCCCGACAGAGTCAGGAGTCTTTTGATCTTATGCTGCCTTCTGTATTCGATCTCCATCTTAAGGAAGTCCAGTATCGTATCACGCCGCTCGGAGGCGATCTCTCCGGCAGGTGTCTTACAGCCCAATTCCTTCAGTAAAGATTCAAGATCACTCATCGTACTCCTCCAATCCTCTGGGTTGATAAGAGATATTCAAGAGCTCGCCTTTCTGAGGCTGAACGGTCTCGGCTTCGGTAGGTTCCCTATGCAGATAAGAGAGAAAGGTTCTTAGTCTGGGGGACTTCTTCTTGAGACACTCCGAAGCGACACTGGTGAGCATTCCTCGGCTGTGGCTCTTCATCAGCTTGAAGATCTCATAAGCTGTCTTTTGGGGGGTCCTCTCCGCATGCCTGGTTCTTATTCAGGAAGTCCGATAGGGCGGGATGCAGGGCCTTGATGGCAGTGTGGATGCGCTCGATCTTTGCCTTTACGGAGAGCTTACCGTAACTTCGGTGAAGGGGGTTGATGATCTGACGGCGTCTATCAAAGGACCTCGGATGAGAGGCGACCTGCTTGGCGCCATCGTAGATCAGGACCGTATCCGGGGTGGAGTGAATGGAGAGCGATTTTCCCACGAGGTAGTCAGGGACGGAATAGCTATTCGTATCGAAGACCATCATGGCGGTCTTGGTAGTCTTGACCGGCGGATGGATTAAGACATTGGTCCAGGGTTTCTCAGGCAGGGGCCTGAGTTTCTCCTCCTGAAGAAGCTCTGCCGGTTTTCTCTCCGTGGCCCTGTGGACGGTTTGGTTTTTATGGTCCACCCATTCATGAAGGGCATGATTGAGGGCTCTTAAGGAAGAATACTTCTCCATGGTATTAAAGAAGGTCTCTCGTAGGGTTCGGATGGCTCGCTCCACGCGACCTTTCTCGTTTCCCGCGCCAGGATTGCACAGCCGGATCTCCAGATTATAATGGCGTGAGAACTCCAAAAAGCGCGGGTTATACTGGACTTCTGGCCTGCGCTTTAAGACTACGGAGGCGAGGTTGTCATACCGGATACCATAAGGAATCCCCCCAAGGGCGGAGAAAGCCATCAGATGCCCCTCGATAAAGAACTCAAAGGAGCTGCGGGCAAAGACGTGGGCAAACAGGTAGCGCGAGTAGCTCAGGATAAAGACGAAGCAGTAGAGTTTCCCAAGCTGGGGATGATGGATGAAACACCAGTCTGCCTGTGCCTCCTCTCCTGGTAGGAAGGTGAGATGATGATAGGCTTTCGGCACCTTTTTACGGAATTTCCTCGTATACTTGACGACCGCAGGGTAGCTAATCTTGACCCCCCTCGTCCTTAACCATCCGTGGACCTGTTGGGCCTTTAAGGTCGGATACTCTTTGAACCACTCTGCGATCAGAGAGCGGTATTCGTCCAGAATAAAACTCCTCTTTCCCTTCTTGTCCTGACAGGATCCTCGATATATGCGCGAGGCACGCTTTCGCGAGATCCCTGTCCGGTCCTGGATCTGGAGAAAGCTCAGTTTTAGGACGTCCCGAAGATAAAGGATTGTCTGCTTTAGGGTCTCTTCCATGGTCTCTCCTTTGCGCTATGTTCTTGACCTCCCAGTAAGGTCTCTTGTAGCTTACGAGACCTTCGGAGATCAGTTCTTCCCGGGCGTGATGTAACTGGGGGCCGTTTAAACGGAGGATCTCCGTGATCGATCGATCCGAATAAAAGCTTCGCCCTTGCCGGTCTCCTACGACCACCAGAAACAGATAGAGGACCATCGATTCATGGCTCAACCGATGAAGATACCTGCCATGAAGGATCTGGTGGTCGATGATCGAGTAGCTCCGTGCCCATCGCATGAGGCCATCGTAGAACAGTCGAAGGAGGGGTTCAATCAAATCTTGTATCTCACAGCGCCTTTTACCCTCCAGCAACGTAGGAGCCGCATCCACACTGCCTTACCAGTCGGATCTCGTCTTGTATCTCGTTTTTGAGCATTTTCGCCGGTATCACGAGAACTATTGTCCTGACTGGCTCCGCAGGGGGTATCTTGTCTTGTATCTCGCGGACCTTTTTCCTCCAAAGGCGCTGATAATCGGGATGCTTCTTTCGCCACGCCTTGACTTCGCTGTACCGACCCTTGAAATAGTCCGGATTCGCCGCCAACCATCTCTTGTGGCTCTCCCTCTTGCGTTTCGCCCTACACGTCGCATTAGGACAACTCTTTTGGGTCTTCCTTGCCCTTGGATCAGGTTTGTAAAATCGCCCGCAGTAGACACACCTCTTCTGTCCGCTCTCTGTTGTTTCCATACGCTTATCTTGACAGATGAGGTGACTGTTGAACCTACGCGCAGGGGTCAGGGAATGAAAAGAATGAAATACATCACATCTGGGGGATGGGAATCAAAGAAAGAATAAACGTGGGCCTTGTGCTTATCAGGATTAGGTCAGTTTTGGGTATCGCTTACTCACTCTGGTTACACTCGTACTCTGGCCTGTCATGTTTATCGTC
>JBFMAE010000356.1:0-32622 GCA_040756085.1 Thermodesulfobacteriota bacterium
TTCGCCCGATACGACAGTCTGATCTCCTCTGCGCCACCTTGAGAAATAGTGACCTCGCTGCCACCTCTGAGCATCCAGAGGGGATTATTGAGGACGAAATCATCTCCTTCTTAAAAAAGCAATACCTATTGGGCACTTCTAAAATCTTTTTACGGGAACACCTTGACCTCAAACAGCTCAAAAAAAAGGACGCATTCGAAACCAAATCGGATCGATTAGTTAAGAAGATCTCCCATCGACTGAGGGAGGTGGAAACCAAAGAGGCAGAAAATCTGCTCGAGGATTTTTTCCGGCATCAGCTGATCGGACTCGAAGATCTGACCCCTAGGCTCAAAGATAAAATTCTCCTCGAAAGATTGACGGATAAATTCCTCAGCTACACCGACCAGTTCTTCCAACAACTCGACCAGGCCAAAGAGAAAGAGAAATTTCTTAACGTGGCCCTTTCCTTTGTCAGGATGATTCCAGAACTTATTCGGAGGGATCGGTATACGGAGATCCTCCGTATCCTTGAAACTTTTAAGCGACATTTTCACCAAAAAACGTTGTGGGCTCTTTTGGCAGGTCAATTACTTGAGGAGATTGGGAAAGGGGCGATCCCTCTTTTACTTCAAGAAAAATTTCTAACGGAGAAGAAGGAAGTTCGATCTGCGATCATTCCTGTTTTCGTCTCTCTCGAGATTGGAGCCATTCCCCACCTTCTCAACATTTTAAAGAAGAGTGAAGATCAATGGGTAAGAAAGAACGCCTGCGAAGCCTTGATACAGATCGGGCCCGTCGCCGCTATCCTTCTCTTAAAGGAACTGGAAAAACAGCAGACCTCTGTAGAAACGACCTGTGATATCCTTAGGGTTCTTGGAGAGATTAAATCTGAACAGTGGAGATCTCCCCTGATGGAAATTCTGAAGCGATATACCTCTCATGAAAACCCTAAGCTTAGAGAACAAGGGATCCACACTTTTTGTCAAATCGGAGGGATCGAAGGGGAAGAAATCTTTCTTTCAAGCCTCAACGATCCAGACCTCGAAGTTCGAAAGAGGGCAGTCTGGTGCCTTGGAATGATCAAAAGCGCCAAAGGGGCTGAAAAGATGATGGAAATTCTCAAACAGTTATCCCCTGCCCCCTCTCCACAAATGGATCAACTCGAAACCCAGATCTACTACGCCTTTGGCACCTCAGGAAACCTGACGGTCGAAGGGAAAACCATGGAACAGATTCTCC
Organism: Thermodesulfobacteriota bacterium; assembly: GCA_040756085.1. GTDB lineage: Bacteria > Desulfobacterota > BSN033 > BSN033 > UBA1163 > JBFMAE01. The sequence goes on from JBFMAE010000356.1 coordinate 1,222, forward strand.
TCCATATTATTGAGAAAAGAGGGATGAAACGGTGGTGGGGCTTCTTCCAGAAGAATCTTCTCAAGGACGCCCCCCTGGCGGCCATCTGTGAGGCTTTGGGGAAAATTGGTACCCAAGAATCAATCAAAATATTGACACGTTTAGGAAAAAATCGTGAAGGCCCCTGGATTCCAAAGATGAGAGAGGCTTTAAAAAAGATTGAGGAACGCAAAAAATAATGAATCCTAAATCACAAGCCCTCCACCTAACATGGTGTAGGGCAAGCACCAAGTCCCAAACAAATTCCAAAGAATAAAATTCAAATTCCAAACAAAAACGTTTTGGTCATTCGGAATTCATGTTTGGAATTTATTTGGGATTTGGAATTTGTAATTTGGGATTTGAAATAAATTAGGTTGTCTTTACTACTTTGGTCGCCTGGGGTCCTTTCGGACCGTTAGCGATTTCAAACTCTACCTCCTCTCCTGCACGAAGGGATTTAAATCCTTCGCCCAAGATCCCTGAATAGTGGACAAAAACATCGTCTCCTCCGGGTTGTTCGATAAACCCGAACCCTTTCTTCGTATCAAACCATTTCACAAACCCTTTTGCCAAGATCTTCGTCCTCCTTTGCTAAAACGGTCTTTTTAGCGGCATTTGATAGCATTTCTCCACAAAGATGTCAAGATTTTTGTCTTTCCCTGGAAATCCTCCTGTCCCCGGTTAACAGGGATGGAGTGGAGGGCGAAGAAGCCCTCCGTGTCGCTAAGTAAACCCCGGAAAGGATCATCCCCCCACCGGCCAGCGTGATCCATTGAATCTCTTCATTCAAGAGAAGGGAAGCCCCGACCAATGTCACAAAGGGTTCCAGATAGAGGTACATCCCTACAATACTGGAATCCTTCTTCTCCAAAGCAGCATACCAAAAGAGATAAGCCAGACCAGAAGAGAGAATCCCTAAAAAGAGGATCCCCATCCATGCGGAGAGGGATAAATGGAAAAAGGTATTCCATTCTCCTTTCAGAGCAGCTAAGGGAAAGGTGATCAGACATCCCACCATCATAATCGGTGTGATAGCTGTAAGAGATTTGAACCTTGAGAGAAACCCTCTTCCCACGACAGTAAACGCCGTCCAGGTCAATGCACTGATGAGGATGAGGAAGTCGCCGAAGGTGGCGCCGAGATGAAACATGGAAAAAGAGAGCTCACCCTTTGAGATCACAAGAAAGACTCCGAGGAAACCAATGATAATCCCCGCCATCTTTCTCGAGGTGATGGCTTCACTGAGATAGAAGCGGGCTCCAATGGCGATGAAAATGGGCATGATGGCAACGATCCAGCCCGTATTGATCGCAGTCGTATAAAGGAGTCCATAGGCCTGAAGGAGGTTGTGACCTGTAATCCCCACGATGGCTAAAAGAAGAATAGTGAGCCAATCTACAGATGAAAAGTTTTTAAGGAATCCCCTATCCTTTTTAAGTTGAATGAGGAGGAGGAGAAGGGCCCCCATTCCAAACCGGAAGGTGAGAAGGGTGAAGGGATGAATTTCTCTTAAGGCGACTTTCGTGGCAATGAAAGAGAATCCCCAGATGATAACTGCCGCCAAGGCCTGCCAGGACAAGAGCTTCCTCTCTTCTTTATTTGATCGTGTCTATTCTTACCATAAAAGAACCATTTGGTAAATGCCATGGAGATGCCGGTTCAGATGATGGGAGCCGAGGATCCCAAACCCAGTAGGCAAAAGGGAAAAGTGTTGGATAAAGGGTCAGAGACGATCAAGGTCCCTGCTGGGACATTTAAAACACAACATCTCCAGTACCGGGATGCAGAGGGTGTAGTGTATACCTGGGCCTATAAAGATGTTTTTCCCTATGGTGTGATCAAGTCACAATCCAAAGATTTCGAAATTTAATTAAGAAAATAAAAACATGTAATAATGCAAGGCCTGACCCTTTCCACAATTTCACTAAAAAATGTAAACAATTTTGTGCTCCCGGTAATAAAAGGATTCGCCTCTTTTGACTTAGATCAAGGAAAAAGATTTAAGGGAGGGTTATTGTTTAGTTAAAAATAACCCCTTGGAGGAGGAAAAAAACATGGTAACAAGAAAGATTGTCAGGATTGACGAGGAGAAATGCAATGGCTGCGGGCTCTGTATCCCTAACTGCGCTGAGGGGGCACTTCAGATTATTGACGGAAAAGCCAAATTGATCAGCGACAAGTTCTGTGATGGTCTGGGGGCCTGTCTCGGACACTGCCCCGAGGATACCATCACCATCATTGAAAGGGAAGCTGAAGATTTTGATGAAAAGGCAGTGGAAGCCCATCTTCATAAACAGAAAGAGTCGGCACACACTCATGGACCTCAATCTAAACCTCAACCTGTATTCACGAAATGTCCCTCTTCGAGGGTCTTGCATTTTCAGGTTCCCAAATCCAAGGAGACGGGTACCGCTACCCCATCGGTGTCCATGCTGACCCAATGGCCTGTTCAGTTGAAGTTGGTTCCGATCAATGCCTCTTATTTTCAGGATGCGGATTTGCTGGTTGCGGCTGATTGTGTCCCATTTGCCTATCCAAGCTTCCATAAGGATTTTCTCAGAGGAAAGGCTCTGGTGGTGGGCTGCCCGAAACTGGATGATATCCAATTTTATAAAGAAAAATTGACGGAGATCTTCAAGACGAATTCCATTAAAAGCGTGACCGTTCCTTACATGGAAGTCCCCTGTTGCTTTGGATTGGTCAAAATCACAGAGGATGCTATTGCAGCCTCAGGCAAAAAAATTCCTCTAAAGAAAGTAAAGATTGGTATCCGGGGACAGATCCAACCAGAAGGGCAAGTGGGAGCGACTCAACGTCCTCGCACTTTTGCTCATCCGCATTAATAAATAAAGGGTTTGAGGGCTCTTGAGGTCAAGGATTCAAGGGTGAATTCTAAAAATCTATTAAACTTATCAACTAATTTCCATTTCTCTTGACCACTTGACCCCAAGATTCCTTGAACCTTCTGTCTTTGGTATTGCACTTGATCCCTGGAACCCTCGGCCTCTTGAACCCTCCCACAGGATGGGTTAATTAAGATTCGTGATTCTCCCATTCCAAGTCACTAAAAATATCACACTCTTAGGAAGTGAACTTTTCAACCTCTACCTAATCAAAGGGGAAACTTATGCGATCATTGAAGGGGGCATCAGTGGTATTACTTACCCTTTCCTGAACCAATTAAAACAACTTAACGTTTCTCCCGAAGCCATCTCCCATCTCATCATTCTCCACGCTCACTTCGACCACATGATGGTCTTTCCCATTCTCAAAGAAAGATATCCCTGGATGAAAATCGTATCTTCTGCCCAGAACGAAGCGACTTTTTCGAGCGAACGCATCATCGGGAGGATCTACGAGTCCGATCGCAAGATGACACTCACCCTGATGGAAAGAGGCCTGATCTCAGAAGCTCCAACCCTCCACCCCCATATTACATTTCCACTCGATCTCTCTATTAAAGAAGGAGAGGGCCTCGATCTTGGCAAGGGAGTGAGGATAAAGTTTTTCGAAACGCCTGGACACGCTCCCGATGGTATCTGTGCCTATTTGGAGGAGAAAGAAATTCTTTTCTGTTCTGATTCAGCTGGCTTCTATACCCCTCCCGACTTTTTCCGGCCCAATTATTGGTTTAGCCTGGATGAGGCAGTAAAATCGATCGATAAGATGAAAACTAACGACCCAGAAATACTCTGCCGAGGCCATTATGGAGCCATTGTGGGAAGAGATGTCGTCAGGAAACATTTACAAATGTCCACCCAGTGTATTGAGGATTTCAAGGCCTTTGTGCTGGAAAGGATTCAGGGGGGAGGGTCGGTTGATACAATTGCAGATGAGGTGACGAAACGGTTTTCGAGGGGGTTTCTCGAACTCTTTCCGTCTGAAGATAACTACCGCCTCTGGAAATTATTAATCCGAAGGACGCTCGAGCATTTTGGTATTGAGATGGAGGAAAGATAAAAAAGAAATGCCAAATGTCAAAATTTCCTGAACTGCGTGGAGTTCAGGAAATTTTGACATTTGAAATTTGTTCTTTAATCTTTAATGCATTAACTCTTTCTCGAGGTTTTAGTCTGGAAGGGGGTAATGAGTTGTTCCAGTTTCCTTCCTCCACATTTTGGGCACTTCGCTTTTCCCTCATCGTGCTCTTTCATGCTGAGAATGAGAGAAAATTCCTTATTGCATTTAGCACATCGATAATCATAGGTGGGCATCTCATCTCCCTCCTTTCTTTATAATCTCATTGAATTCCCTTTCAGAAAAGGGTATTTGTTTTTAACCATTTCTAATATAAAAATTCATTGAAAAGCTGTCAATAGTTAACTTCTTTTTTTATCCTTGAAATCACCAGCGGACCCATCAGCCCACCGATCCCCAGTAATGTAAACCCCGTTAGAAAGGTTGGGGCTTTAAATCCCACCCTTCCTGCCTGCGGTAGGCAGGTCTAAGATGAGTATTATTTATTTTTATCATCCACGCCATAAATGGCGTGGCTTTCTAACGGTGTAAATGCCCACCCCCAATTTGGAACATATCCATATCGGGTCAAAGCATCTGTAGCTTTTTCTGTTCCAATCTCCGTCTCCTATGGAGGAGAAGCTCGATCTCTTTTGGTTGATACGATCGGGTCTGTTCTAATGCCTTTTCGACATAGGCAATCGCCCTTTCGCAATCCTTGAGCCGGTGCTCATGGTATTTTGCCAATTCAATATAAGGAAAGACATCTTTCTGATAAGGCCAGTCAATCATCGCCTCCCAGAGTGATCGAGCCTTCTCTCCCTGGCCTGTTTTCTTAAAAGTCCTGGAGAGCCACTTCATCACTTCCCAGGAGAGATCGTCGTCACACCGTTTGAGTGCGATCTCAAAACAGGGGATGGCTTTCTCCAGATGGCCATGCTCATAGAAGAGCCTCCCCAATGCAAAGTGTTCGACCCCCTTTCTGGGTTTGGCTGCCTCAGGGTCGTGATAAATGAGATGGATCCTTCCAGCCAATGCGACCATAGTAAGGATATCCATCCGATTATGGTAAAAAACCTGGTGAATCCTCTGAGCATCTCCAGTTCTTAAATAGTCAAAGTAGAGATAGGGAATCCATTCTGAAGAAACATCATCCACTCTTTCCATTCCCAGAAGTTTGGATTCGAGGGTGACCAAGCGGCAGTTGTCGTACGCCCCCTTCCATATCTTCCTGGAGGGATAGAGAAGGTCGAAATTGGGCATCTGTTTGATTTTGGAGGTCATCCGGGATAGGATGAATCGAGTCTCGAGCAGCGGGATGTCATAATACCTCCCATTAAAAGTGACCAGGAATTGAAATGATTCAAGCAGATCATTTACCAAGGAGAGCGAGGCCCTTTCCTCGGAATAGTCCCTCATGAAGAATTGTTGGACGATAAATCCATCCTCCTGAAAGAAACCCAGACCCACCATAAAGGCGAAGGTTCCAGTTCCTCCAGCCAGGCCGGTCGTTTCGGTATCGAGAAACAGAGCCTTTCGGAGATCCAATTCCTTGAGCCGTTCGTCTCTTGAAAGAAGATGGGCGGGGTAGGTAGGGATGTTGAGGATTTCTGTCAGGGTCATCTCTCCATATCGAAAGTCAGTAGGAAAATATTCCCTCGCCTGGAAAGTTTCCCCATCGGGAGTTGAAATGACCTCACCTTTGATCAATTGTTCGATGGGGAGGACCACCTTCTTTCGATAGATCTTCTTCGGTTCGAAAAGTCGATCAATCCTCTGCCTTAAATCGCTGATGACCTGAGATTTTTCCTCTGGCTGGATTTTGGAAACCGATGTAAGTCTGTTCAATCTTTCTTTGAGATCCATGGGTCTCTAAAATTCTAAGTTCGGAGTTATTAGTTCGTAGTTCGGAGCATTGAATTAAAAGCATTAGGTAAATTTTTTACTCCGAACTCTTAACTACAAATTCATAACTGCAGTATTTCCTTCAGCAGCGCCATTGCTACATCTTTTGATTTCTCACCGACCTCTTTGGTCGGACCCACACAGGAAGGACATCCACTGTGGCACTCACACCTGGAGATGAGCCTCAGGGTTTTTTCAAGAAGTATTCGGGTGTCATCGAAGAGCTGGTGGCTGAACCCCATACCGCCCGGATAGTTATCGTAGAGAAAGAGAGTGGGTTCAAAAAGATCCATCTTTTCCAAAGGAATTTCCTCGGGGGCATTAAAGGAAGAATAGATCCCTTTGGAATCCATCGAAAGTCGGATGAACCACTTCGCCCCTCGATCACCCACGCATCGATTAATGTCATGAGGGTCGGACATCAGGTGAAGGGAAGCCATGGAATGGAAAGCATAGCCGAGCCCTAATACGCCATCGATAATTTCAAAGCGATGATAGGGAAGTTTTTCCACAAGCTCTCTCTGAAAAGTGATCCAGTAAGAGGTCGTATGGAACTGGAGATCAGGAAGTTCAATCTTTCCATACCCTAAGTTTTCGAGGGTATAGAACTTGATCTTTTTAAACCCGACAATACGTGTGGCAACTTTAACCTCGCCATGCTCAAAGACGAAGCCCCTTCCCGGTTTCCTCTCAAATCCCTCCAGTATGGAAACATCGGTATAGTCGATCGCATCGGTGTAGTAGTCCCCGTGGGTCTTCTTGACGTATGCCTTACGATGAGTGTAATCGAGTTTTTCTACCAGATAGGGTTCTGATTCGCAGAGATAGACAGCCCCTTCATAAAGAGTGGTATGGGCACCGGTGAAGTCGACCTCTGCGATCACCTCTTCTTTCTTTTTCGTCGTATCGACCACGACAAAGTTCTCCTCCGAGGTGGAGCGGAGGCTGACCTTCTCCGCCGGATAGGCATCCTGGGTCCAATACCAATGCTCGCCTGTATGACGGAGCATTCCTTTTTCTTCGAGGTATTTCAACATCTCCTCCAGATCTTCTCCTCCAAAGCGTTCTCCATCTCTGAAGGGAAGTTCAAAAGCAGCACACTGAATATGGCTGAGCAGGATGAGGAGATTGTCCGGGTTAACCAATCCATGCTCCGGGGATCTTCCGAAGAAATAGTCCGGGTTTTCGATGATGAATTGATCCAGGGGCTGGCTTCGGGCGATGAGGACCGCCACTGACTTTTCTGATCGCCTTCCCACCCTTCCTGCCTGCTGATAGGTGCTGGCGATCGTGCCAGGATAGCCTGCGATCAGACAGGCCTCCAGATCCCCGATGTCGATCCCGAGTTCAAGGGCATTGGTGGAGACGACCGCCCTGACCTTCTTTTCCCTCAATCCCTTTTCGATCTCTCTTCGAACTTTTGGAAGATAGCCGCCTCGATATCCCCGGATGGTTCCCTTTTCTTCCAGCCTCTTCTCAAACCCATCTTTCAAATACTTCGTTAAAACCTCGACTTGGAGCCGACTGGTGGCAAAGAGAATGGTCTGAATCCCCTCTTTAACAAAGGGCGAAGCCAGCCGTTTGGCTGCTTTGACATGACTTCCACGGATGCCCAGTTCCTTGTTGACCACCGGTGGATTGTAGAAGATGAAAATCTTCTCGGAAGACGGGGCTCCACTTTGATCGATCAAGTAGACCTCCCTTTCCAGGAGCCTTTCGGCCAGCTCCTTCGGGTTGGCAATTGTCGCAGAGCAGCAGATGAACTGAGGTTTGGATCCATAGAAACGGCAGATTCGATCTAACCGCCTCAAGACATTGGTCATATGAGAACCGAAGACACCCCGGTAAGTGTGGAGTTCATCGATCACTACAAATTTCAGATTCTGGAAGAAAGACATCCATTTCGTATGATGAGGTAAGATCCCTGTGTGAAGCATATCGGGATTGGTGATGACAATATCCCCCTGGGTACGAATCGCCTGCCGGGCATTCGGGGGAGTATCTCCATCGTAGGTAAAAGTGGTCACCGGTTTTTCGATCTGGTTGATCAAGTCTTGGAGTTCGAACATCTGGTCCTGGGAAAGGGCTTTCGTGGGAAAGAGGTAAAAAGCTTTTAAAAATGGGGTAGTCAGTTTTGAATTCAGCACGGGAAGGTTGTAGCAGAGGGTCTTTCCTGAAGCGGTTGGAGTCACTATCACCACATCCTTTCCTGCCTGAACCACTTCAATCGCTTCAGCCTGGTGGGAATAGAGACGCTCGATCCCCTTTTCTTTGAACGCCTCCCTTAAAACGGGGTGGATGAAGTTTGGAAAAGGGCAATATTGTCCCTCTCCCTTTTTAAAAATTCGCAGGTCGGTGATACAGGGTGAGATGGAACGTGACCGTTTCCAGGATTGGATGATTTCTTCAATCGACATCCGAGGTTCTCCAAAAGAGTGGCTAATAAGGGTTCAAGATTCGAGGGTTCATGGGTTTAAGTGTTTTTTTCTAAGATTTTCACTTGACCCCTCGGCCACTTTACTTCTTGAATCCTATTCAAATTTCTCCTTTCTGATAGGCCTGGAGGAAGGCCTCCACCACTTTCCTGTCAAATTGTGTCCCGGAACACTTCTTCAGTTCCTCGATCGCATTCTCCCTTTCCATTGCTTTCCGGTAGGGTCGATCCGTGGTCATCGCATCATAGGTGTCGGCGACAGCCACAATCTTTGCGAGGATGGGGATATTTTCTCCTATCAAACCATCTGGGTAGCCCCTGCCATTGATCTGTTCATGATGGTATTTCACACCGGGAATGATCTCTCTGAGTTGCCGGACATGCTTAATGATCTCCGCTCCGATATCGGAATGGCGTTTGATCATATCAAACTCTTGAGGGTTCAACCGTTCCGGTTTTCTGAGAATCTGATCCTCAATCCCAATCTTTCCGATATCGTGAAGCACAGAGGCGATCTTCAGCCACTTTCTCTCCAGAGGCTTCAACCGGAGGTATTTGGCAATGGCCAAGCTATATAACGTCACCCTCTGAGTATGCCCTCCTGTATAGGGGTCTCGTTTCTCAATCGCATCGGCCAAGGACTCCGCTGTTTGAAAGAACATCTCCTCCAATTCCTGATAGAGTCGTGAGTTGTCCAGTGCAATAGCCACTTGATCGGCCAGGGAAGTCAGGAGGGTAAGATCCTCCTGGTCAAACTCTTTTCCTCCCTGCTTATTGATCGCTTCCAGGACTCCGATCACCTTTTCTTTAACCTTGACCGGGACACAGATGAGGTTTCGCGTTTTAAACTCTGTCCTCTCATCTACCCCTTTAAAAAATCGGGGGTCCTTCTCAGGGGCATTGACAATCAGTGGCTTTCCATTCTGGGCGACCCATCCTGCGATCCCCTCTCCGATGCTGAGCGAAATTGTTTTGATATCTTCCTCCCGATCACCCAAGGCCACCTCAAAATAGAGTTGTTGCTTCTCTTCATTGATGAGGAGAAGGGAACTCACTTCTGCTTTCATCAATTGGGTGGCCGCCTCCACGGCCCTCCTCCGGACCTCTTGTCGGTTCAGTGTGGAGTTGAGAATTTGACTCAATTGTGAGAGCTGGGCAAGCCTTGAAACTCTTTCTTCGATCCGGTTCAGCTTGGACATCCATTGATCTAAATCAATCTTCTTCATCTCCCTATCTCCTCTTCAAGAGAAATTAACCAATTTTATCTCCTTTGTCATCAAAAATTTTAAATGTTTGATATTCGATTCTTTTCCTGGTAATAGTAAATTTAGAAAGGAGAGGTATAATGGGACTGTTCACAAATAAACATCTGCTCAATCAGGCCCAAAAGGGTGGCTATGCCGTGGGTGCCTTCAACATCAACAATCTGGAGATCCTTCAGGCAATCCTTTCCGCCGGGGAGGAAGAACGCTCTCCGGCGATTATCGCCGTATCCGAAGGGGCCATCCAATATGCGGGACTGCTTAACATCGTATCAATGGTTCGAACCGCCTCCGAACAAACTTCCATTCTTCTCTCCCTCCACCTTGACCATGGAAAGGATCTGGAAGTCATCCGGTCCTGCATCGAGAGTGGGTTTACCTCCGTCATGATCGATGGTTCCCATCTCGAATTTAAGGAAAACATGGCGATTACAAAAAGGGTGGTGGAGATGGCCAGCCCGAAAGGCGTCTCTGTGGAGGCGGAGTTGGGAAGATTGAAGGGGATAGAGGACAATGTCTCTGTATCCGAACGGAATGCCATTTTTACCGACCCCCAGGCTGCAGAGGAATTCGTAAAAAAGACCGGAGTGGATGCCCTGGCCATTGCTATTGGGACATCGCACGGTGCTTACAAATTCAAAGGAGAGGCGAAACTCGACTTCGAACGTCTGAAGGAAATTGCCCGTAGGCTGGATATTCCCCTGGTCCTTCATGGTGCTTCGGGGGTTCCTAAACCTGTCCTTGAAAAGGCGGAACGGTTCGGTGCCAAACTCCCGGGAGCAAAGGGAATCCCCGATGAGGCCATTCAAAGGGCGATCTCCCTGGGAATCTGTAAAATCAACATCGACACCGACTTGAGGTTAAGTTTTGTCGGTGCCATTCGGGAAGTGCTCACTCTTAAACCCGAGGAGTTCGATCCTCGAAAGATATTAGGACCTGGCCGGGAGGCGATCAAGCAAACCGTTCAATCGAAGATGAGGCTTTTTGGAAGTTCCGGCAAAGCCTTGTAGAGGCAAAATTCGAAGCACGAAAACCCCACCTGCCAAAGAACCTGTTCGGCGGGCAGGCGAAATTCGAAACAATTTCAAATGACTAAAATTCAAAACAAAAAAAATTAGAAGATGTTTAAAAAAATTTGATCATTTGAATTTCGTATTTGTTTCGCCTGCCTGCCCTGCCTACCGCAGGCAGGGATTTCGGATTTTACCAAGGTCAATTCTTTCTGAATAAGTTCGTGATCTTCTCTCTCCACTTCTCCATTCGTTCATGGTGGTGGGGATAACGCTCTTCGAGATGTTTCAAAAAACGTTTTACAAATTCGCTTCGAGAGGAAAGGATGGCCAGACCGATCATGATGAAGAGTAGCCCCTGAAGGATAGGGAGAAAGAGGCCCAGGATTCCTAACCCGATGAAGAGCCAGCCAATGATCAGAATGCCGAATTTCCTGATTTCATCCATTCGATCGATCTTCTTCTTTTTAATTCATATCTTAAACAGTGGTGGGCTAATCATACATAACTGGTTAATAAAATCAAGCAAAATTTGGTAATCCGTATTCTTCGCCTTTTACAATCCCTTCCTACCTTTTACCTCCCAACCCGGAGGTGAGGAGAGGAGGGGGAAGGTTGCTCTTCATTCAGCACCAAGGCATAATTTAACCAGCCAGTTGCAAAACTGAATTTGTGGGACCGGGCAGGATTGCTGGAAAAGCCTTATAGCGGCACCTCTGAGAGGAAAGCCTATTGAGGTTTCATGCACATATCAGACATCACCGGAGGTTGAATCGTCGGTTGCCCATAAAATTTAATAATAACCCGCTTGATAAGGCTTTGGAAGTGACCTTGGTCAGTGAAGACAATGCAAAGTTAAGGTTAACTCTTTGAATATTTAAGTTCATTTTCCGTCTAAAGAGGTAAGGGTACGGTGAATCAGGAAGAGATGGAGCTGATCTCCAGATGTCAACAAGGGGATCAGGATGCCCTGAAGGAGATCTTCGATCAGTATCATAAGAAGGTCTACCGGATTGCCTACGGAGTGGTGAGACAACGGGAGGATGCCCTCGATATCGTTCAGGAGGTCTTTATCAAACTATTTCGCTCCATCCGGAATTTTAAAGGGAGGTCAAAATTCTACACTTATCTTTATCGGATGGCGGTGAATACGGCTATCGACCACTCTCGAAAGATGGGGAAATTCCCCCCTTCAAGCCTTGATGAAGAGGGGGCTTTCCAACCATCGGATGAGGTTGAAAAGAGACCAGATCGAATCCTGATTCATAAGGAACTGGAAGAAAAATTGAATTTAACAATGAGAAAACTTCCCGTCGATCAGAGAAAGGCTCTCCTCCTGAGGGAGGTGGAGGGTCTTTCCTACAAGGAGATGGCAGAATCGCTGGAATGTTCTATCGGAACAGTGATGTCCCGTCTTCACTACGGCAGAAAGAGGCTCCAGGAGTTGTTGAGGAACTATTTAGAAGAAGGGGAACGAAAATGAAAGATCTCTGTTCATCTGTATCTAAACTTTTAGAAAAATATTTTGACCAGGAGGTGACCCAAAAGGAGAGGTCTCTTGTCGAGAAGCACCTTTTAGGTTGCCCCACCTGCCGGGATACTCTGAAGTCAATGGAGGGGCTTAGAGATATGATCAAAGTCCCTGTTGAAGAGGCTGTCCGGAAGGAGGATTTTCAATGGGTGTGGCAGAATATCCAAAGGGAGATCCGGCTCAGAGAAAGGCCAACAGTGTGGGAAACCGTCCGGTCCTGGCTGGACATCTCCCCTCTTTTCCAAAGGAGAATCTGGGTCCCTATTGCGGCGTCTATGGTCCTCATTATTCTGATCAGCACACCGCTTCTTTTCAAAAAAACCCCTTCCTTTCCAGGCCCATATGTTGTAGAATACGTGGAAAGCCAAACTCATAATGTCATGATCTATCAATCAGAAAAGTCAAAAGTGACGGTCATATGGCTACTCGAGGGACCGGAGAAGGAGGTATCTCCTTCATGAGAAGAACAATCTCTTTTCTTATCTCTGTTCTTATCCTTGTTCACTTTTTCACCTCGATGGCCATTGCTCAGATTCAGACCCGATTAAGAGTGATCCGGGCTTCTAATGTTGGATCGAATGTCGATCCATCCTTAAGGGATGTACACGAGGAGTTAGGATCTCTTTTCAGCTTTACCTCCTACCGTCTTCTAAGGGATGAAACCCTTAATCTTCCTCCTAACCGACCTGTTTCAATCTCAGCCCGCGAGGGGAGGATAATTATAGAGACCACCTTAGTAGGACTGCATAGGGGTGTTGCTGAGTTAAAAATAAGAGTCGTCCGTGAAGGAAAGGATATTCTCAACACTCAGGTCAGACTTTCCCCTGGAAGGACGGTCTTAATCGGAGGTCCGAGGCACCGTGAAGGCGTCATCATATACGCCCTTTCCGCCCGCTTTTAAAATAATGTGACAGTGCTTGCACGCAGTAGTGCTGTCTTGGTCAACCTGTTTCCAAGACAAATTCTTTAGCATATGAGATGGCTTTAGGAGGCAGGCGTTTCAGCACGCAGGCATGTCACGTGTCTGTAATCCTTCTACCCTCATTATTCCAACATTCCCTGTCTGCCGACAGGCAGGCATTATTCCAATATTCCGATTTGAATAAATATCCTCTTCCCTCCGTCTAAAAAGACAAAGCAGATGATCCGAAGGGAGGGATTTTTATGGTAAAAAAGTTAATCTCAATGGTTTTGGTTCTAACCCTAATTTCTCTTTTTGCAGTCACCTCTGCGGAGGCGGGGTCAAAAACCCGTCATAGGTGGCAGGGGGCTGCCATCGCCCTCGGGGCGGTTGCCTTAGGAGGCCTGTTGGTCCATCACCTTCATGCCTATCCGCCACCTCCTCCATCTCATGTTATTTACATCCCGCCGCCAGAACCTTATTATCCTCCACCACGGGAATATGTGCCGGGGCACTGGAAGATTGTCCGGGAATGGGTACCGGGAACCTGGGAGAGGGTATGGGTACCGGGTCATTATGATCGCTGGGGGAATTGGGTAGCCGGACATTATGAAGAGCGCCATACTCCTGGACGATATGTGGAGAGAAGGGTCTGGGTTGAAGGGCACTACAGAAATTACTAAAAATAAAACATAAGTGAAGCCCTGCCGATAATAGTGCAGGGCTTCATGGATCACCTTGGCTTCCTCGCCCTTGCGAAGAGCAATGCCTTTCAGCGCCATTTCCCCCGATATCATAATAATATCTTTTGGGAGTGTTGTTTTTATTTCAATATTTTCATCTCAACTTATTTAAAAAAGTAGTAAAGAGTGTCCCCAAAATATTTCCAGAAAATCCAAATCCCTGAGAAATAACCAAGAATTTCTTAAGTTGAGCTTGGACCTCCTGCTTCACCTCCTTTCCTAAATTTTAATCTTACAGACCATGTCAGAATATATTCTCATCTTCCTTCTTAATCATCTCCATGGACAAAAAGAAAACAAATATCAAAGATTAACTTTCCCCTTGCTCAATCCAAGATGACAGATCGTGTTCATATTATATTTACAATTGTGGAAGTTTATAATACAATATGTATAATTTTTCATGTTATATAATTCATGAAAAATAAAGTGGATATTTATACAGGCCTTTTATGGGGAGGGATTGAGACATAATGAAAATAATTTTAATCGTAATATCATTCTTATTGGTTGGGTGTATGGCGATACCAAAGAACCCACACGCTGAACTAAATCGAACATTTAGAGTAGGGATAGACTATCCAGGGGAATATCCATACTGACGAAATTGGCATACGGAGTTTGCGGAGCAAACTCAAATTCTAGGTCATTAAAAAGAAATTTATTAAGGCAGCTAGTATTACTGAATAAGCCACAATTAGTCACTACTAAAGCGAAAGTTTTAAACTAGAAAAATGTAGTAAAGTAGCAAACATATTTTATAATTTTTAATGAAAGATAGAAGTGACTATAAATATTTCTACCAGAAGTCTTTAACCTCAAGAGCTATCACATAATGAGGACTCATAGATTTAATCGGTAATTTTGAATCAATCAATAATCTCTGTTACATCAAATTCGGCTATTTCGATGAAGCTGTGTAATTCGGATTAAATTTCTGATAAATCTTTTCGGTCAGAAAGATGGGCACAAACAGGGTTGGGTAAACGAGAGGGAGGGCCTCATCCTTTCCAATCACCAGACACCCCTTATCTTTTAAACTGAGGGCGATCTTTTTTAAAACATCGACCTGGCATTCTTTTGAAAAATAAGTGAAGGCCAAATTTCGACAGAAAACCATATCCATCCCTGAAAATGGTTCTTCGTTGATTATATGGTGTTTTCTAAATTCCACACCCTCCCGGATGGCCCGATCGAGAACATAAAAACCGTTATCGATTTTGAAAAAATCTCTGAGGACTTCTTCAGGAACCTCTTTCACACTACTTTTCTTATATTTCCCTTCTTTCGCTCTTTCAATAAGATTCTCATTAACATCCGTAGCTAAAATGGAGAGATGGATTTGAGGCCAAGTTTTCTCAAATCTCTCCTTCCATAGCAGGCAGATGCTATAAGGCTCCTCCCCGCTGGCGCAGCCAATCGACCAGATCTTCAAATGCCCCTCATTCCTGTTTTTAATGATTGTTGGAATGAGAAAATTTTCGATGGTACTGAAAACCTCTCTGTCTCTGAAAAACCTTGAAATAGTTACGGCAAGGAATTTTGACAAGTGGCTTTGTTCTTCAGGATCGTTTTTAATTTTTAATAGATAATCTTCAAATTTAGAAAGACCGACCTGGGCTATCCGATGTTCGACCTTTCGCCTGATCCCTCTCCTTTGAAAGGGCCGCCATTGAAGACCAAGAAGGGGAGTGACTTCTCTGAGGAATTCATCAAAGTGCATGGGCTTTTTCTAAGTCCAATAGTTGCCTCTTGACCTTAAGGCCATGGCCAAAACCGCCTAGGCCACCATTGCTTTCAATCACTCGATGACAAGATAGGATCAATGGAAGGGAATTAGAACCGTTTGCATTCCCCACTGCCCGAAAGGCTTTTGGATGGCCAATAGCCTTCGCAATCTCCTTATATGATCGCGTCTGGCCATAAGGGATTTTTGCCAATGCTGACCAGACTTTTTTCTGAAATGGAGTTCCTTTCATATCCAATTGGCAATTAAAACGCCGAAGTTCTCCCTTTAGGTATTTTCTTAATTGAGATAGAACCTCCTTATTCTTTTGATCGTCTCTGATGATCTCCCCGGGAAAACGTTCCTTTAATCTCCTCAGAAAGGCATTCTCTGATCTAAGAAAGTCCACCATGCAGACACCCTTATCTGTGGAGGCAACAAAAACCTTTTTTAAAAAGGGTGAATCAAAAAAAGAATAGTAAATTTTCTCCATCCTGCCCTCCTAACTTAAAATCGCCAGCGCATAGCGCCTGCCTGTCCCCATTGATCTGACCTCATCCAAATCATTACGAATGGAATAGGCCGCAGACTCTTCCATGACCACACGATATCCCCTTTGAATGTGACGAAGGAATGCCCTGCCAAGAGAACTTCCTCCAATTGTATCGCCATGGATATAGACATGGCTCTCGATGGTTTTTAATTTTTCTACGATAAATTTGGATGGAGTGGGGAGGATGAGACTGATACAATTTTCGATCTTTTTTTGTGAATCAAAAAGAAGAATATCCTGAGTGCCCGCTCCAATATCAATCGCCAGTATCTTCATTGCAAGTTCGGTGTTCGGAGATTTGAGTTCGGAGTTTAAAACTCCCTACTACGAACTCATTACTCCGAACTATTATCCTTTGATCACTCCCATAGGGACAAGTTTCACGACCTTGCGGCTGATACCTGCATGATGAACCACACTCACCACTTCCGTCACATCTTTATAGGCATCCGGAATCTCCTCTACAAGCGTCCCGCGGCTTGCCCCTTTGACGATGATCCCTTTATCTTCCAATTCCCTCGTAATCGATCTCCCTTTTGCTGCTTTGATCGCCTGGTGGCGGCTCATCACACGACCTGATCCATGGCAGGTGCTACCGAAAGTTTCTTCCATGGCCCTCTCCGTCCCCACCAACACATAAGAACATCTCCCCATATCTCCTGGAATGAGGACCGGTTGGCCGATGGATCGATACTCTTCTGGAACATCGGAGTGACCGGGTGGAAAGGAGCGGGTTGCTCCCTTTCTGTGGACACAGACCTTCAGGGTCTTTCCATTGATGGTGTGGGTCTCTATCTTGGCGATGTTGTGGCAAACATCATAAATCAAATCTAACTTTAAATCTCTGGGACTCTTCTGAAAAACCTGCTCAAAGGTCTCCCCCACCCAGTGACTGATCATCTGCCTATTGGTAAAGGCAAAGTTTGCCGCACAGGCCATGGCTTCCAGATACTGCTTCCCTTCCGTTGAAGAGATGGGAGCACAACAGAGCTGGGGGTCCGGAAGTTCAATCTGATATTTGCGGGCGGCATCCATCATCATACGGATATAATCATCACACACCTGATGTCCCAAACCCCTTGAACCGGTATGCACCGTAATCGTAACCTGATCCTTCCAGAGGCCTAATGTTTGAGCAATGGCCTCATCAAAGACCTCGGCCACATATCCAACCTCAACAAAGTGATTTCCAGAACCAAGTGTTCCCAACTGGGCCTTGCCCCTCTCCATCGCCCTATCAGAGACACGATCCGGGTCTCCTCCTTCGATGCACCCCTGTTCCTCGATATGGTCGAGATCTTCTGCTGTGCCGAAACCTCTTTGTACTGCCCATTTGGCGCCCTTTTTGAGGACCTGTCGCTGCTCCTCACGATCCAGTTTGAGGTCTTTCCGGTGAGACCCTACGCCTGAAGGGATATTGGCGAAGAGGGTCTCCACTAGCTCTCTCATTCTTCCCTGGATGTCCATGCGGCTCAACCCTGAGCGCATCAATCGGACGCCTCAGTTGATATCGTAACCCACTCCTCCAGGGGAAACGACCCCTTTCTTCATATCAAAGGCTGCCACGCCACCGATGGGAAAACCATAACCCCAATGGATATCCGGCATGGCCAAGGAATGGCCCATAATGCCCGGTAGCCAAGCCACATTGGCGACCTGGACTAGACTCTGGTCCTTTCGAATATCGGCGAACATCCGCTCGTCCGCATAGACGATGCCATCGGTCCTCATCTTACCCTCTCGTGGAATTCTCCAACGGTAATCATCAATTTTTTGAATTTTGAACTTTTCTTCTGCTGACATTTTGGTTACCCCTTTCCATTAGCAGGTTGCTTAAAAATCGTTATTTTGCCCAGAATGTCATGCCGAACCTTGTGCTGAACTCGATTCAGTATTGTTTCGGCATCTCATAAAATCGGAGATTTGTTAGACCCTGAACCAAATTCAGTGTGACAAAAAAGGTTTTCTCAATATCCTATTAGATTAAAGGTCAAAAATAATCTGGGCCCTCCAGCTTCCTTCCGTCTTTCGAACCTCTATCCAGTGGTGGGTGACAGCCTTCACTTCTGTCTTGATCACATGAACCCCTTCCTGAAATGGCTCTCCCTTCACCTTCGCTTTCAATCCATCTTCTCCAACGGACTCCACTTTAAACCCTTTAAAGAGAAGATTCTCCACATCGTGAAGATAGAGGAGTTCGCTTAACCAATCCACCATCAGGCGCTCCAGTTCCTTTCCTCCAATCTCAATCCGTCTCTCAGTCCGGCGCCTCACTTTCCTTAAATCGGTGATGAGGTGGAAGAAGGCTTCACCGGCATTTTCGAAAAGCGCCTTGAGATCTTCACCATAAACGATGAGGCCGATATCGGCCGTATGATCTAAAACTTCAAAGCGCTTCATCCACAACCCAATTTCTTCTCTGACACAAGATCACTCACCCTTTTTCTTCCCTTTGATGATATTGATCGCCTTTTCCATCATATCGGGGACCTTTCCTATGAAGGCTTCCATCATCGCGGGCATCCTCCTGAGATGGAGAATGGAAACCTCTCCATCCTTAATCACCAGAAAAGCAATGGGCTCCACACAGATTCCTCCTCCTCCTGCACCTCCGCTTCCGCCTGAGCTCCTGATCTGTTCTGTTCCAGCCCCTGCACCAATGCCCAAGGAGATCTTGGAGACGGGAAGGAGGGTGTTCTCCCCCGCTTTGATCCCTTCTCCGACAATGGTCTCGGTCTTGGCAACGGCCTTAAACCCCTCTAAAAGTGTCTTGATTAAATCGGTAGCTTCCATTATCATTCACCTCCTTTTCGTTGTCTCCTCCCCCTTGTTTCCCTGAGAAGGGGAAGTATCCATTTTCTAAAATGATGCAATAATCTCCTTGGAGGCATAACAACTTCACCCTTACACCAATTCTCCCCTAAAAAATTGATAGTCATATGGATCTTTCGACCCCCCTTGCCGGTTCCAAAAGCGCTGGTCCACCCGTAGAGTATTCCATTGATCATGGGATCTGGAAAAGAAAGAGTTCCTTCCATCTCTTTCAGTTTCCATTCTGTAAGAAAGGAAAAGGCTCCTTTCAAATATATCCACCGCATGGGAAAACGGATCCTTTTTCGTCTGATGCCATGGGGGATAGGGATCCCGAGAATTTTTGTTAAAAACTTCCCGTCCTCCCATCCAGAAGAGAAAAATCCATTCCATTTGAAACAGATCGACTTCTCCCGGCTGTTCCAGGAAAATGAAACCGGAATCATCCTATCCTCTTCTTCTCCACTTTTTGAAGAAACCGTTCTTTAGAAACAAGGATTCGCTCATGTTCCCCCTCAGCCACCTTCTCCCTTTCATCATAAGCATCAACCAGGAAGAGAAGCCGGTTCTTCTCTACCTCCTTGAGAAGAGCCTGAGCAGTGACCTTCATGCCAAGAGGTGTTGGGGTCAGGTGCCTGATCTTCACCTGCGTTCCGAGGCTCATTTGATCAGAGGACATATACCCCTCGATCGCCTCGATAGCCGCTGACTCCATAAGCTGAATGAGCCTTGGGGTGGATAGGACATCCAAGGGGATGCTCCCCAGTTTTCTGACCAGATTTTCCTCCATGACGACCATCTCAGATTTTCCCGTGAGTCCAGGTACCATCTCGCCTCCTAAATTGTCAAATGACAAAGTTCAAATTTGAAACCAAATCGAAAGCTCCTGCCTACAGCAGGTAAAAAGCTACTGCATCTGCCTCTTTCCTTATGGCAAACCTCAAAATCTCATCGAGGTTTTGCAATCTCATCTTCTTCCTCCTTTCCAAAACTTCTTTTCACCTCAGCAATAACCCTCTTCGCCTTCTCACCGAATTTCTCAGGGACCATGACCGCTCCCCAGCCTTTCTGAGGAAGGTAGAGTCCATCATACGCCGTATCGAGAAAGGATTTCATAAGAAATGGAATTCTTTCCTCATTCAGCGCTTGAGAAACCCTATCTCCTTCAAATCGGTTTTCAACAATCCCGGCTTTCACCCACCGGGCCATCTCCTCCTCCATATTTATATTATATAATGAATTAGAAATAACCCAAAGAATAAATTTTCACATCGAGTTTGTGGTGACGGGAATGCCCCAATAAAAATTAAGTTGAAAAAAATTAAATTGAGAATATAATGAAATGATCCATATTCAATCTGATCATAGGGAGGAAACATGGCAACGAGGAAGTTAGACGAAAAATCCTTTGGTACCAAGATGAAACAACTCCGTCAAGTAAGAAAAATTTCCCTGGAACAGCTTGCCAATAAAACAAGATTCTCGCAACGGTACTTGAGGGAAATTGAGGAGGGGATCGCCATCCCCCCTGTCTCTGCAGTCATCCAGATCGCAAAGGCTCTATCTGTTGATTCAGGCTCTTTCCTCTCTGCTGAAGAGCAGGAAGCCTCACAAAAAAGAAGGAGGGAAAGCTTTTACAAACGGACTCAGGCCTACTCTTATAAAACCCTTACTCCGGATGCAGAAACAAAACATATGAAGGCCTTTCTCGTCACCATCGATCCTAAACAGGATCATAAGATGGTGGAGTACAAGCATGAGGGAGAGGAATTTATCTATGTCCTAAAGGGTCAGGTGGAGGTGATGGTGGGAGAAAACCGTAACCTTCTGAAAAAAAATGAAACCCTCCATTTTGATTCAGGGATTATTCATAAACTCCGAAACCTCGGAGATGATGAAGCCAAGCTCCTCGTTGTCCTCTATACCCCCTAATCCCAGCTCCGCTGGGAAATCCGAAATTCGAACATCGAAATTCGAAACAAATTCAAAATTCAAATTTCAAAATTATTTCTGTTTGTTTGGATCATTCGTATTTTGAACATTCGTGCTTGTTTCGGATTTCGCCTGCCTACCGCAGGCAGGTGCTTCGAATTTAGAATTTCCCCATAGTGGCAGGTTATTCTCTCCAGTTTCTGGGCACGCCTGCATACGAAGCCTTTCGGTCTAACTCGTCCAGCTGATTTTCAAAATATCGGATCGCATTGTTGATCTGATTCAGTTCAAAACTTGTTCCCCGACTCTCATATCTTGTCTTCAACTTCTTCAACTCCGCCAAGCTTCGATGGTAGAACCGGAACTGGCCAGTCCAGTAATCCCTACTATAACCGCCTGGTCGGTCGGGTGACGGTCTCCCCGACATGGGAAAGAGCGTCATCTTCGCATTGGAAGAATCAAGAACCACCCGGAACTTATTGAGAAAAGAGTTTCCCAAAAGCCCTGCTTTATCGGAAGGCATGGTATAAACCAATGCCTCCACATTCTCCGCTTCTGCATTCCCGACCCGCACAGATTTCAGTGTTACCAGCGGGGTGAGAATGACACTGCTCACAGTCGTGACCGGGATGACCGGTGTGTTTTCGTCGATGGTGAGACCCAACTCCCTCCTTGTCTCCTGGTTGATGAGGGTGAAACTTGCCCCAGAATCAACGATGAAAAGCCGTCTCACCCTATGATTCATGGTAACCTCTACCAACAACAATTCATGTTTTCGTAAGAGGTCCACCTCAATCCCTTCGGATTCGGAAGTTTTTGGGGTGGGGGGAAGCACTGGCTTCACCCTATTTTCTGGAGGAGGAACCTCTTTGGGAGCTTTCCGCATCTCAGCATTCGGGCGGTATTTCTCTGGAACTTTGGAAAGATCGTCGGAATAATGGACCGTCCCCTTCTCATCCACCCACTTATACATCTCTCCAAAACCGGTGGATGGGAAACTGACTATAATGGCAATGAGAAGGATGACGACCTTCAATTTTTTCACTATTGATCCTTTAAATCAATATATATTCTACTCATTACAGGGGAGGATGTCAATTGCCGTTTTAGGGGTATTCTGTTATAATTTTTTTAAGGTAAATGACAGAAAGGGGAGAAAAATGGGAGCAAAAACAGAAGAAAATCTGAAAGAAGCATTTGCAGGCGAATCCCAGGCCAACCGGAAATACCTTGCCTTTGCCAAGAAGGCAGAAGAAGAAGGTTATTTACAGGTTGCTAAACTTTTCAGGGCCGCTGCAGAGGCTGAAACCGTCCATGCCCATAATCATCTCCGAGTCCTGAAAGGGACCAAATCCACTAAGGAAAACCTCCTGGAGGCCATCAACGGTGAAACCCATGAGTTCAAGAATATGTATCCGGAGATGATAAATGAAGCAAATGCCGTAAAGAACGAGGAGTCTGCTCTGACCTTCCATTACGCCAACGAAGTGGAAAAGATCCACGCCTCTCTCTACTCCAAAGCCCTTGAGAATCTGGGAAAAAATGAGGTCTTAGACTATTATGTCTGCCCTTTCTGCGGGAACACTGTTGAAAAGGCTCCACCTGAGAAGTGCCCGATCTGCGGCGCTCCGGGAAAGAAATTTATTAAAATTGTTTAACCCCAATTCTCTCTTCGAGATATGATTGATGAGGTGATAGGGCGTTGGGGTGATGGGGTTGAATTTAAGTTTTTCCGCAATTGTGCTTTGACCTTCCTCCGCCCGCAGAAGCGGGCTTCGCGAAGGCGGGAGCGCTTCGAGCGAAAGCGCGCTTCCCCATCTCCTTATCACTCTATTCAATCAGTATGATCTCTATTGAAGATGAAAACCTACTTCCTCTATCCAGAATCGATTCGGAAACTCTTTGACTCCATCGCCCCCCGTTATGACTTCCTCAATCACTTCCTCAGCCTTGGAAGAGATTTCTATTGGAGAAAGATGGCTGTCCGGGAACTCAGAGGACTTGATGGCTGGATATTGGATATCGCTACAGGGACAGGAGATGTAGCCATAGAGATCATCCACCAGGATGGTCATCGGAGGAAGGTCTTCGGGTTGGACTTCTCCGAACCCATGATCAGAGGGGCCAAGCAAAAGCTTTTAAAGAAAGGCCTGTCACAAAAGATTGTCTTAAGCATTGGGGATGCCCTCTCCCTTCCCTTTCGAGAAAATACCTTCAGCGCCTCAATGATTGCTTTTGGTCTAAGGAATATCCTGAAGAAAGAGCAAGCCTTCTCCGAAATGGTCCGGGTGACTAAGGAAGGTGGAAAGGTGATCATTTTGGAATTCACTTTTCCCCAGCAGGGGTTGATGAGAAGATTGTATCCGATCTATTTTAAAAAAATCCTCCCCTGGTTGGGGGGCTTCATCTCTGGAGACAGAGGAGCGTATGCCTATCTTCCGGAATCGGTCCTCCATTTTCAAAATGCTGAAAACTATGAGAAGATAATGAGGGGATCCGAATTGGAAAATGTAAATCACCAGAAATTAACCTCTGGCATTGCCTCCATCATCACAGGGACGAAAAAGCGTAAATGATTCGGCCCTTCTCTTTTGACGATCTGAATCGGATTCTCCAAATCGAACGTCAATCCTTCCCCAAATCTCCATACGACTGGGCGACCTTTGTCAACCTCCATCACCTTTATCCGGACACCTTTTTAGTATATGTCGAAACGACGCACGATCTAAAGGGAGAACAGATTTTGGGATACATCGCCTTTTCTCCAGAGGGGCACATTATTTCCATTGCCGTCCACCCCCGGCACAGAAGGAAAGGGATTGGAAGACAACTCCTTGAAAGGGCGATCAATGCTCCCGTTGTTAAAAAAGTGTGGGCCGAAGTGAGGAGGGGGAATCAGGGCGCACAGGCCTTCTATCTCCAGATGGGATTTCAGATCATTGGGGTGTCTCCGAACTACTATGGAAACGAAGATGCCTTGATCGTTCAATGGACTCCTCTAGGTCCCAGAGCCTATTGATCCCATTGCTTCATTTAGGTCCAATTAGATTGACTCAGAATTTCATTCTGAATGATCGAAACATAAAAATTTTTTAAATTGCTGGACACAACATTCAATGACGAGAGCTCTGAAAAACTACTTCACGCTCTAAAGATTTCTGGACTTTTTCAGAAATCTCATGACTCAAGGTTGACAAGAGGAATACCCTCTGCTATTGATAAGTGAGCATCGCAACCAGGGAGGATGTATGAGCGGGATCTTCGGGATCGTATCGAAAAAAAATTGTGCGGACACCTTGCTTTACGGGACCGATTATCACTCCCATATGGGAACAGAATACGGGGGCATGGCGGTCCTCGGAAAGCGCTTTTACCGCTCCATTCATGATATCAGCAAATCTCAATTTAAATCGAAATTTTTCGATGATTATAAAGAAATGAAGGGCAATCTGGGCATCGGGGTGATCAGCGATAGAGATCCCCAGCCTCTCATCATCGGATCCAAGTTCGGCACCTTCGCTATTGCCGCCACAGGGTTGGTAGAAAATGTCGATGAACTGGCCTCGAAACTTCTCCGGGAGGGGGAAACCTTCGGCGAGATGTCGAGCGGTGGGATGAATTCCGTGGAATTGATCGCAAAGCTGATCACCCGGGGCCAAACCCTCCCTGAAGGAATTGAGGGGGTCTATGATTGGATCAAGGGCTCTGCTTCTATCCTCCTTCTGAAAAACGAAGGGATTTATGCAGCCCGTGACCGCCTGGGGCGAACCCCTCTGGTCATCGGAGAAAAAGATGGAGAATATGCCATCGCCACAGAAACCTGTTCCTTCCTGAATCTGGGTTTCCGAATTAAGAAATACCTCAACCCAGGGGAGATCGTCCTGATCGGAAAATCAGGGCTTGAGGGGAAGTCAGCCGGCAAAAAAATGAATCAGATTTGTGCATTTCTGTGGATTTATACCGGATATCCCGCTTCCAGCTATGAGGGCATCAGTGTCGAACTGGTCAGGGAACGGTGTGGAAGATCGCTCGCTAAGAATGATCATGTGAAGGCAGATCTCGTAGCGGGCGTCCCGGATTCCGGGGTGGGTCATGCGATCGGGTATGCCATTGAATCGGGCCTTCCTTACCGGAGACCTCTGGTCAAATATTCAGCGGGATATGGACGGAGTTACACTCCTCCTTCCCAGGAGATTCGTGACCTTGTGGCCACGATGAAACTCATCCCCGTCAAGGAGGTGATCTGTGGAAATCGGATCATCCTCTGTGAGGACTCCATCGTCAGAGGGACCCAGTTGAAAAACTATACCATCAAAAAATTGGTCGAGTGCGGGGCAAAGGAAGTCCATGTCCGACCGGCCTGCCCCCCCCTTATGTTCCCATGCCGATTCGCCCTCTCCACCCGTTCCATCGAAGAACTGGCAGCCCGCAAGGCCATCCGAGCTATTGAGGGGAAGGTTATTGAAAATGTCAGGGAATACATCGATCACCGAACAAAAAAATATGAGAAGATGGTCGAGTGGATCCGGAAGGAATTGGGAGTGACGACGCTCAGATATCAAAACATTGACGATATGGTGGAGGCGATCGGCCTTCCTAAAGAGAAACTCTGCCTCTTCTGCTGGGTCGGTGATTATAAAATTTCTTAAGGGTTCGAGGGTTCAAGGGGTCAAGTGAGAATCTAATAATAAAAAACACTTGAATCCACGAACCCTCGGATCCTTGAACCCTCGCCTGCCGATAGGCAGGCTTTTTATTTGGAAAATCGAATCATATCCCCTACGTTGATGCCATTGGCAGAAAACCAGCCCTTCTTCATCTCCAGGGCATAGAGGATCGGTTTGGGTGGCATGTGGGATACTAAGGTTAGAGGTTTCATATCCGTGATTCTAACAATCCGACCCTCTTTATCGATGAAGGCGATACTCAGGGGGATGAGAGTATTCTTCATCCAGAACCCATGATAGTCTTCTGTCTCAAAGATGAAGAGCATCCCCTCATTCTGACCTAAATGCTTTCTTCCCATCAGTCCAATGCTCCTCTCTTCCGGGGTCTTCGCTACCTCCACATGGATCTCTTTGTCTTTGATGTAGATAGGGATCTTCGGGAGATTCTGGGAATCCGCATCTGAAACCCAGAGGAGAAAGAGAATGAAAATGACCTTCTCAGCCTTTCGGCTCTGAGACATCCTTTCCCTTTTCATCCCATTCCCTTTTACCAATCTGTTCGGCGAGGTTTCGGATTTCATCCCTGATCTTTCCCGTATTCCACTGGATGAACAAAACCCAGAGGGGAAGAAGAAGCCAGATGATCAGGAGGATGGCCAGGAAGACAACCATCGCAATAGCAATTCCAAAGGGAAGCTCTTTAAAAATCTGCTCAACATACCATTCCATCCTTACCTCAGGTCTCCTTTCTAAATCCTAAGTTACCAATGTCGGTAATTATAAATACGAAGCACGAAATCCCCGCCTGCCATAGAACTTGTTCGGCGGACAGGTCGGCGAGTAGGTTAGCGTAAGCAGGTTTCGGCGAAGACAGGGATTTCGATATTCGAATTTCGAATTTTTTCCTATTGGGCTTTTTCTCCCCCCAACTTTTTCTTCAGTTTTTCGTTGACCTTTAAAATTTGATCCACATCCGAACCGCTCAGTTCCCACGAATAACTATCCTTCCCATCTCTCTTTAGCTTAATCTTCACCTCCGGGGGTAGAGGCTCTTCCTTCTCTGCCTTCTCTTTTTCAACAAGAACTTTCGGGACCGGTGGAATCTCCGATTTCCCCTGCGGAAGAGGAGATTTCCTCTCACAGGCGATGAGGAGGAAAGCCAACAGAACCATAAAGACCCATATTCTCTTCATTCCGCCTCAACCCCTTTGGCAATGAAAAGGATCAATCCTCTTTTAAGAGGAGGCGGCATCCTTTCAGGAAATCTTCCTTGGTGGAAGCCTCTTTTGGGTAGGTATAGGTCCTGAATTGTACATCCGTTCCCTTAGGAAGATAGCCACCCTGGATTAATTTCACCTGAACCCTTTCCCCAATCTCCTTGGCCAACTTCTTATCATTGAAGGAAAAATATAAACCATACTGTTTTGGAAAGGAACGATGGTGTCCACAGAACGGACCATCTTTTGAAGAGCATACATGACCCCTTCCCAGTACTCATGGCTGAGTGTGATCTCCCTTTTGGTCCGATGGTCCCAAAACTCTACCCGGATCATAGAGAAAGACATCTTATCCCTCTCCGCTTCTTCCAGCATCGGATTGAGAAGGAGGTTGAAGATATTCTCTACTCCGAATATGGGAAGCGAGAAGACAAAGGAGGCCCCGCTTCCGAACTTGCTCTCAGCATGGATAAAACCCTGATGTCCTTCGATAATCTCTTTGGCAATGGCAAGCCCCAAGCCTGTTCCCATGATGATCCCTGTCTGTGTTCTCTGTCCTTGATAGAAACGATCGAATACTTTTGGCAAGTCTTCGGGTGAAATGCCGACCCCCGTATCGGTCACGACAATCTTGATATGATCCCGCCTCTCTGTGAGCCCCCTCGAATCGATGGTGATCTTTCCTCCCGGTGGGGTGAACTTAATCCCGTTGCTGATGAGGTTGATGAAAACCTCCACCAATCGATTACGATCGATCAGAACCAGAGGGGTCTCCGGGTCGAGCCGATTTTCAAGGGTGATTCCCTTCTCCGTGAACTGCTGCGATAAGGTCATCGAGGCATCCTCAACGACTTCAATCAGAGGGACCGGTTCCAACTTCAATTTCAACCCTTTTCCGGATTCGATCCTCGAAAAGTCAAGGAGGGTTTCGATCAGGTTCGTCAGCCGCAGAATATTCTTGTTGGCAATGGTCAAATACTCTTTCTGATCCTCGGTAAGAATCCCCACATGCCCTTCGAGCATAAGGGAAATAAACTCCTTGATTACAGTCAAAGGGGTTCGAAGTTCATGAGAAACACTGGAGATAAAGGTTGATTTCAATTGGTCGAGCCGTTTGAGTTCTTCATTGGCCCTCTCCAATTCCAGCGATTTCTGAGTCAGATCTCCGATGAGATTCCTCTCGCGGATCACCCGGTTTAATTTTGCCCTCATCTCATCGATGGTGAAGGGTTTGGTGATGTAGTCCATCGCTCCGAAAGCAACCACATCGGTATATGTATAAGAGGCCCCATGGGCAGTCATACAGATGATATGGATATCCGGAAATCCAGCCTGTACGGCTTTCATCAGCTCAAATCCGTCCATCTCAGGCATCTTGATATCGGTGATTAAAATAGAAATGGGTTCTGTTCTCAGTACCTCTAAGGCCTCTTCCCCATTTCTGGCGGTTACCACCTCGTAGCCAATGAGGTTCACCACCCTGGAAACCATCTCCCGAACGGCTTCTTCATCATCAACGACTAAAACTCGTTCCTTTTCGGCCATCCTTCTAAAGATCTCCTTTTCCTAAAAACTAATTCTCTATTCCCCCCAACTCCCCTTTAGCAAAGGGGGGCGAGAGAGGATTTAAAAAGAATATTCCTTTTGCCAGACAATTTCAATAAAATTGTTTGTCTGGTTGGAATGGGAACCCGGTTCTAAGTGAGGATGCCTGCCAAAATTCAAACTATCTGCATTCTAACTCTTTTTTCCAAATGGAGAAGAAGGTCCAGAACCGTTCGGAGGTTCCTAGAGGCAGATTGAGAAAATGAATTCCTGCCGGAATGGCCTCATCGAAGAAGTGTGGGTTCAGCTCTTTAATCTCTTTGTAAAAAAATCCAAGGGCCCTGGATACATCCATGATGGGAAGAGGCTGGAGCAGCTCAATCTGAACTCTCTCCACCTGAAGGGGATCGTAAAGCTCTTTCTCCTCCAGATAAAACCCGTATCGCCCTGGATTGGAAAGGATAATCTTGGCCACCGCAATCTTATAGACATAACGCTCTGTCTCCAGGGGGAGATCGAGATAGAAATAATCCCTTGTCTTCTGGAGCTCTATCTCCTTTCGGATCCTGTTCTCTCCCGCATTATAGGCTGCCATCGCCAGCGCCCAGCTTTTGAACTCCTCGTATAGGATTTTCAGATAGGCCAGGGAACCTTCTGTGGCCTTAAAGAAATCGAAACGCTCATCGATGACCAGGTTCCTTCTCATGCCATATTTATCACCGGTGGAGGGGATGAATTGCCAGATACCGGAAGCCCCGGAAGAGGAGACCGCATAGGGCCGAAGGCTGCTCTCCGTGATAGTCACATACTTCAAATCATCCGGAAGGCCCAACTCTTTCAACCTGTTTTCAATATGGGGAAAGTATCGGCGGGCCCGCTTCATCCATAAGAGGACTTGAGCCTCACTTCCCACGGCCAGAAGGAATTCTCGATCCAGATTTTCCCACACATTCCTATCCTCTAATGGAATCCTCTCTCCGCAGAGATAAACCTCTTTGGGGAGCTTATGGGTGGTGAGAGGGGGACGGGCACGAATATTTTTCATTCGCTCTTCTAACCGTGCTATCTCTGAACGGAGGTTGGCGATGGACTGTTCCAAGGCTCTCATTCTTTCCACTAATGCATTGACATTCCCTGAGGGTTCCACTTGGACGATCACCTTCTCAGGACCTTTCTCTGCGGGTCGATTGATGGCACAACTGAAGAAAAGAATATTTATAAAGAAAATAATGATGATCTTTCCGAATCCCATCCTCCAAACCCTTTCTTTTCAGGATTGCTTGATTTGTCAAACGGAAGTAGTTTTAAAAATAGCATAAATTTCCTTGAAGATTCAAGCTCTGGTTTTTACTTCATTTCACAGAGGTGAGATGTTATAATTTGATAAATGAAAAATCACCTCTTATGGATACTCCCCATTCTGTTCGGAGGCTTTCTGCTTGCGGGGTGTGTGAAGAGAACACCTCAACCCCTCTGGGTCTCAAAAGTCTCAACGATGAAAGAACCCATCGGATCAGAGGAGATTCTCAGACTTCCCGAAGGAGATCAAATCTCCTTCGTGCAACTTTTAGATGATCTCCAAATGGCAAGAGTCATTTTTGTCGGGGAATCGCATGACAGGGTCGAACATCATCAGATCCAGGTAAAAATTATTCAAAAGCTTCTGGAAAAAGGAAAGGACCTGGCCATCGCTATGGAGATGTTTCAGAAGGGACAGCAACCTGTATTAGATCGGTGGAGTCAAGGGCTTCTGTCGGAAGAAGAGTTTTTAAAGGAAGTGCAGTGGGAAACCACATGGGGCATAGACTACCATCTTTATAAGGGCGTCCTCGATGAGATAAGAAACAACCGACTCAAAGTTCTCTGTCTCAACGTTCAAAGGGACTTGGTCAGAAAGGTGGCTCAGAATGGAACGGAAGGACTCTCCCCCGAGGAAAAAAAGATGCTTCCGGAAATGGACCTGACGGACCAACAGCATCGTGCCTATATCCGGTCCATCTACAAAACCCATCAGGGTGGCTCGGCCAAAGATCTGGAAAATTTCTACCAAGCCCAGTGTCTCTGGGACGAGGCCATGGCAGAGACCATCTCCGAATTCCTCATCTCCCCCGAAGGAAAAGAAAAGACGATACTGGTATTTGCCGGCAGCGGCCATGTGGTTTTTGATTTTGGAATACCCAGACGGTTTTACCGAAGAGCGCCCTTCCCTTTTAGAACCGTGGTTTTAAAGGAATGGAAAAAAAACGTTGATCAGGATCTCACCAATACCGGAACCCCTTTATCAATAGCAAATTTCCTCTGGGTTACACGGCCTCAACCTCCTGAGAAAGAGCGACCCAGAATGGGTGTTGTGCTAAAACAAAGAGAGGGTCAAAAAGGGTTTTGGATTGAAAGAGTGATTCCCAAAAGCCCGGCAGAAAAAGCAGGCCTTCTTCCAGGAGATCAGATGGTCGCCGTCGAAGGAATAGAGATTGCGAGGGTGAAGGACATTCATGATGCCCTCTCCCAAAAAGGATGGGGAAAAGACTTCACGGTTACCATCCTTAGGGAAGGGCTGAAGAAAGAAATAATGGTGACGCTTCCTCCTTTCAAAGAATAACCCTCTCCACTTTAGATTTCTCCTTTATCATTGACCATTTCTTTCATTTTTTATAGACTTCCATAATAATTAATTAGTACGCGAATCATGAGTAAAATAACTCCTCCAATTGTCACTGAAGTTTTTTCCAGGAAGCGGTTGTTTAACCAGTTGGACCACATGCGGAAGCGGCCGGTGATCTGGGTCTCTGAACCCCCCGGCTCAGGGAAAACCACCCTGGTTGCGAGCTATCTCGATGCTCGCAAGGTTCCTTGTCTTTGGTATCAGATCGATGAAGGCGATTCAGATCCTTCAACCTTTTTCTATTATATGGGCATGGCAGCTAAGAGGGCCCCACCAAGAAAGCGGAAACCCTTGCCTCTTCTCACCCCGGAATATCTTCAAGATATCCCCACATTTACTTATCGATATTTTGAAGAACTCTACAGCCGTGTAATCCCTCCCATCCCCCCTTTACAAAAGGCAATTCCCCCTCACCCCCCTTTAGTAAAGGGAAGGTGTGAAAAAATTGTAAAATGGGTAAAAAATTAATTGACATAGCCATATGACTATGATATCCTCTTCTCAACATTTTTGGGAGGAGGCGC
>JBFMAE010000357.1:0-10092 GCA_040756085.1 Thermodesulfobacteriota bacterium
GGAAGAAAAACAGTATTCATGCCTTTCCACTTCCTCGAAAGCAGAGCGAATATTCTGACCAACCCCATTTTCGATCCTATTGCCAAAATTCCAGAGTTTAAGGTCTGTGCTGTGAAGATTCAAAAGATGGACCCGACATCCCCTTCCTCTATCTCAGCCAATTGATCGGATTGACCCAGAAACTGAGCTATGCCCGATTGGGACTGAATCGGCTGATAATAAACCCCAACGACCTCTTCCTGAAAAAAGGAATTATTCAGAAGTAAACCCCGTATATCCCCGCCCTAAAGGACGGGGCTTTTCTTTATCTTCAGATTTGAAATTGCCTTCATCCCCACTCTGAAGCATAGGGCTTTCGGGATTATACGGGGTAAATCCGATTTCCAAGTAAAAATTAAAAATCTATGAATTTAAATGTTAATTATTTCACTAATAAGACTTTTATTTTTAAATTTTACCATCCCTTAAAGTCAAAATATTAAATAAAAACAGTAAATTATATGAGGCCTTAAAAAGGGGTTTTATTAGTAAAATTTTTCTTGACAAAAAGGAGGCAATTTTGTAGTTTGATGCGGGAACAAGAAACTTTTCACAAATTGAGCCTCACAACCAAACACTTGAAATACTATTTAAGGTTGTTATATGGGGCAACATCCCTACCATAATAAATATAGGCTATTTTCTCTGTCGTGGTAAGGGGGGACCATGTTGATTGAATATCTTGCCATACTCATTTATATTGCCATTGCTGTTATTTTCGCCCTCTTTGCCATTGTGGCATCCCATCTCTTAGGCCAGAGAAAACCAACGGCTATCAAACAAGCACCCTATGAATGCGGAATGACCACTATTGGCTCAAGCTTCCGCAGGATACCCATCAAATATTACATCATCGCCATGCTTTTTCTCCTTTTTGATATCGAAGTTGTCTTCCTTTACCCTTGGGCTGTGGTTTTCAAAGAGCTTAAGGTTTTTGCCTTCATTTCAATGGCTATCTTTATCGGAATTTTGCTCATCGCTTATATTTATATCTGGAAAAAAGGAGCATTGGAATGGGAATAGAAACCTACCTTGAGAAAACCCCCTTTCTTCCTCTCTTGGATAAAGTTGTCAATTGGGGTCGAAAGTATTCGATTTGGCCGGTGACTTTCGGCTTAGCCTGATGTGCTCTGGAAATGATGGTTGCCAGTTTGGCAACCTGGGACATTGCGCGATTTGGCTCAGAGCTCTTTAGACCAACCCCCAGACAGGCCGACTTGATGATTGTTGCAGGAACGTTGACCAAGAAGATGGCTCCCATGGTCAAGCGCATCTATGAACAGATGCCCGAGCCCAAATGGGTCATCGCCTATGGAGCCTGTGCCTGCTCAGGCGGAATCTTCAAAACCTACAGCGTGGTGCAGGGAGTTGATCAGATACTACCAGTGGACTTCTATGTTCCCGGTTGTCCGCCAAAACCTGAAGCACTGCTGGCGGCGCTTGTAAAACTCCAGAAGAAAATCGAAACGGAATCGCTTGCGGACCGAAAAGACGTTCGCAGCAGCCTGGCATTGGAGAGATAAGAGGAAACGATCATGGTCGAAACCAACCTCGCAATTAAAAAATTGCAGGAGAAATTTCCGAATTCGATTTTAGAGGTGAAGGCTTTTAGGGGCGAAGTCACTGTTACCGTGGTGAAGAAGGAGGTTCTTGATATCTGTAAATTCCTTCATTCCGATCCTGATCTCCAATATCATCTTCTCACCGATCTCTGTGGGGTGGATTTCTTCCCCGAAACACCCCGTTTTGAGGTGGTCTATCACCTTTACTCGGTAAAGAACAACCAGAGGTTGAGGCTGAAAACAAAAATTGGAGAATCGGAGTCGGTTTCAAGTGTGGAATCCGTCTGGAAGGTAGCAAACTGGTATGAGCGGGAGGCCTATGACCTCTTCGGGATCACCTTTGAGAACCATCCTGACTTGAGGAGGATTATGCTGTGGGATGGTTATGAAGGTCACCCGTTGAGAAAAGATTTTCCGGTCGAGGGTCCGGACTTCGATAAACCCTTTGTTCCCGAGGTTTGAAATGGCAGAGACGCGATTCATGACGATTAATATGGGCCCCCAGCACCCGGCGACTCATGGGGTGTTGAGGCTCGTGTTGGAATTGGATGGAGAGGTGATCGTTAATGCAATTCCCCATCTCGGCCACCTCCACCGAGGGATGGAGAAACTGGCTGAGAGTAAGACCTACCATCAGGCCATTCCTCTCACCGACCGATTGGACTATACCAATGCAATGGGCAATAACTTAGCCTATGTTTTGGCGGTCGAGAAGCTTTTGGGCATTGAAGTCCCCAAACGGGCTCAATACATCAGAGTGATGATGGCTGAGCTCCAGAGGATTGCTGCCCATCTCATATGGCTGGGAACTCACGTCTTGGACATTGGCGCTACCACACCCATCTTCTATACCTTCCGGGAAAGGGAAGATGTCTTGAGAATCTTTGAAGAGGTGGCAGGCGGTAGACTGACACCCACTTACCTCAGGATTGGGGGGCTTTCGAAAGATCTTCCTGAAGGGATCGAGGAAAAGATTAAAGCCTTCGTTCAGGCCTTTCCTGATCATATCAAGGAGTATGAAACCCTTCTGACAAAGAATATTATCTGGCTGAAAAGGACCAAAGGGGTTGGAATCATCTCCAAAGAGGATGCGATCAGTTTTGGGGTCACAGGGCCTACCCTTCGTGGTTTCGGCGTGAAATACGATGTGAGAAAGGCATTCCCCTATTCGAGTTATGAGGAGTTCGATTTTGACATACCCATTGGTTCGGTGGGGGATGTCTATGATCGGTATATCGTCCGCTTGCGAGAGATGGAATGGTCGAATTCCATTGTGAAGCAGGCCTTGGAAAGGTTGCCAAAGGGTCCCATTCTGACCAGCGATCCGCGGATTGGTCTTCCACCCAAAGACAATGTCCTCACGGATATCGATGCATTGATCCGGCAGTTTAAGATCGCCTCCGAGGGATTCCAGCCGCCAAAAGGTGAGGTTTATGCAAGCGTAGAGGCCTCCAAAGGGGAATTGGGATTCTATATTGTAAGTGATGGATCAAACCATCCATTCAGATTCAGGATTCGAACACCTTCTTTCGCAAACCTGAGTACCCTTCCCAAGATGATCGAAGGAAGTCTGATCGCCGATGTGATTTCAGTCATCGGCAGCATTGATATCGTCCTGGGAGAAATCGATCGGTAAAAATCCCCCCTCGCCCCCCTTTACTAAAAGGGGGTTGGGGGGATTACACGAAACACGAGCAACGATTCACGAATAACGAGGTTCTCATGACAGACATTCTTTTTAGCAGTTGGGGTGGGATGGTCACAGATAATCGGGGGAAACCTGAAACAGAGAGGCACCCCGTCTCCGCTCTCAATCTACCCCTGGAATTTGATAAAGAGAGAAAGGTCAGAGCCTTCGTTGGATGGGATGGGATTGTCATCAGAGACCCTGAAGTCAATATGGTCGATTTGATTCGAGCCTATATCGAGGCGGTCCAGGAGGAGTCCTGCGGGAAATGTACGCCCTGTCGTGTAGGAACGCGGATCATGGCAACCATTCTAAATCGGATTGCAGATGGCGAGGGCAGGGTGGAGGATCTGGAACAGTTGAAATATTTAGGCGAGATGATCAGAAAAAGCTCCAAATGCAATCTCGGACAGACTGGTCCCAAGCCCGTTTTGGATGCGATCGATCATTTTGAAGACCAATTCTCTGGTGCCATCCAATTGCAGAAAAAGATTCCTCGCCAGGAATATAAAGTCAAAGTAACAGCACCCTGCGAAAGCGCTTGCCCTTCCCATCTTCCCATTACACGCTATGTTGAGTTGATCAAAGAAGGGAGATTCGAGGAATCCCTTGCCGCCATTCGAGGGGCGACCTGTCTGGCCGGAGTCCTGGGAAGAGTCTGCGTTCGGCCCTGTGAAGATAATTGTCGCCGTGGAAATGTTGATGAATGTATCTCCATTAAATGGTTGAAGCGGTTCGTGGCAGATTATGAGTTAGAAAAGAGGAAAGAACCTCTATTTAAGAAGGAAGGAGCCCGTTCGGAAAAGGTGGCTGTCATTGGAGCGGGTCCGGCCGGCCTCTCCTGCGCCTACTACCTTGCCCTAAAAGGTTATCCCGTTACCATCTTCGAGAGACTGGGTGAACCAGGTGGGATGTCCGCTGTTGGAATTCCTGACTACCGTCTTCCCAGGGATATCGTTAAATATGAAGCAGAGCTCGTAGAGCGTCTGGGTGTAGAGATTCGATACAATACCCAGGTGGGAAAAGATATCACCCTTTCTCAGATGTTTGAGCAAGGTTATAAAGCCGTTTTTATCGGTGTGGGCGCCCAGACCAATACACCCATGGGCGTCGAAGGAGAAGATAAAGGATATAAGGGGTTTATCCCTGGTGTTTACTACCTCTTAGAAATCAATCTTGGAAGAGACCCTTATCCTGAGGGAAAGAGAGTGGTAGTGGTCGGTGGTGGGAATGTGGCCATTGACTGTGTCCGTTCTTCTTTCCGTATTGGTAAACCGGATGTGAACCTGGTTTATCGAAGAACGAAGAAAGAGATGCCTGCGGATCGAGTTGAGATCCACGACGCAGAGGAAGAGGGTGTAAAATTCCATTACCTCTGTAATCCGGTCCGGATCATTGAGAAGGAAGGAAAGGTTGTAGGAGTTGAATGCATCCGGATGGAATTGGGTGAACCGGATGAGTCAGGAAGACGGCGACCTGTTCCCATCAAAGATTCTGAATTTTTCATTGAGACCGATATCCTAATCCCAGCCATCGGTCAGGCGATTGACCTTTCGTTCCTCGAAGAGAAAGACGGGGTGAAGACGACAAAACGATCCACCATTGCCATCCAAGAAGGGACTTTCCTGACAAGCCGTCCAGGAATCTTTTCAGCTGGGGATTGTGTGACGGGACCGGATGTCTTGGTCCGCGCCGCAGGCCATGGAAAGAGAGCGGCTGAGAAGATTGACCTCTTCCTTGGTGGAATGGAAGTAAAAGAATCCGAGGAAGAACGTCTGGAGACCCTGGTTGAAAAGATCAAGGTTTACAATAAAGACGAGAAGATTGGAATTCTAGGAGGACAGAAGAGAGCGATGTTGGATATGCTTCCTCCTGATTCGAGAAAATGGATCTTTGACGAGGTAGAAGAAGGATTTTCCATTCCAGTGGCTCAGAAAGAAGCGGAACGCTGTCTCCGATGTGTTCGGATTGGGCTCTTTGCAATATAACGTGCTGATGAGTCGTGAATGGTGAATCGTGAGAAGGTCTTCCGAATCACGAATCACGAACTACGATCCACGAGGTTTGATGAGATGTTGAAGCTGACGATTGATGGGAAAGAAATTACTGGGAGGCCGGATCAAACAATCCTTGAAGTAGCTAAAGAAAATGGGATCTACATCCCCACCCTCTGTTATCACGAAAAATTGAGCCTGATCAAATCTTGCCGTATCTGTTTGGTCGATGTCGAGGGTGTGGAGATGCCCTTGGCCTCCTGTGCAACGCCTGTCGCAGAAAGCATGGTGGTTCATACCCATACCGAACGTGTGGAGAGGATGCGGAAAGAGGCCTTGAAATTCTTGCTGGTCAACCATCCCCTCGACTGCCCGGTCTGCGATGCCGGAGGGGAGTGCCAACTGCAGAACCGCGCCTATGAATTTGGAATCGACCATCAGGAATTCGTCACCGAGAAGGTTGAACGTCCCCCAATAGAATATGGAACCCCCCTGATTCGACAGTGGCCGGACCGATGTGTGATGTGCCTCCGGTGCATCCAGGCCTGCATCGATGTCCCGGGATCAGATGTTCTCGAAGTGGCAGAACATGGTTATCCTGCCCATGTGAAAGCGGTACGAAAAGAAAATTGCATCTCCTGCGGGGAATGTCTCCATGTATGTCCAGTCGGCGCCTTGACCGAAAATCTAAGCCGGATAAAAGGCCGGACATGGCAATTAGATAGGACGCAGACAACCTGCAATTTTTGTGGATGTGGTTGTCAGCTAGAGCTTAATACCTTTGCCAATAGGAAAGTGGTTAAGGTGACCACAAAAGGGGAGGCCGGCCTCAATCAGGGAAGCCTCTGTGTGAAGGGGAGGTTTGGTTTCGATTTTATTCACCATCCGGAAAGGCTTCAAAAACCTCTGGTGAAGAAATCGGGAGTTTTTGTGGAGGTCTCATGGGACGAGGCGCTCCATCTGGTCGCCGCAAAACTTCAAGAGGTGAAAGAAAAGTACGGCCCCCAGAGCATCGGAGGGATCTCTTCTTCGAGAGCCACGAACGAGGAGAACTACCTCTTCCAAAAATGGATGAGAGCCTGTATCGGGACAAACCATATCGATAACGGAGCCCGGCTGGCAAATGAATCCTCCCTTTACGGAATGATGGCCTCCACCGGACGGGGAGCGATGACTCACTCCATCGAGGATGTGGCCCAGGCCGATCTCCTCCTTCTGATCGGGACAGATGTGGATGATGATAACCTCATCTTCGGCAATAAGATGAGGGAGGCGATGCGTAAAAACAACGCCAAAGTCATCCTCGTCGATCCCCGAAGAACTTCTTGGGAGAAATGGGCCAACCTCTGGTTGAGACCCTTACCGGGATCGGATCTCAACTGGATCAATGGTTTGATCCGCCTTCTGATAGAGAAGGGAGCATCCTCTGAAGAATTTATCGGCTCGAAAACAGAGGGTTTCGAAGCGATGAAGTCGGCTCTGGAGAAATTTTCGCCCGAGTTTGTCCAGAAAGTCACTGGGATCTCCTCGGATGATCTGGAGGCAGCAGCCCGTCTCTATCTCTCGGCCCAAAAGAGGGCAATCGTCTTCGGATCGGGTGTGACTCAACATATGAATGGAACCGAGATCGTCAAGGCCCTCTGCAACCTGGCTCTGCTCACTGGAGAAACAGAGAAGAGTGGAGGAGGAGTTTATCCGCTGCTCACCCAGAGTAATGCACAGGGTGCCTTCGATATGGGTGCCCTTTCCGAATTCCTTCCCGGCTATCAGAGGGTGGACGATGACAGAGCGCGCAGGAGGTTCGAGGAGATCTGGGAAAAGAGTATCCCGGCAAAACCAGGTTTTGCCTATATGGAGATGTTCGATAAAATCTCCGAGGGAAAGATCAAAGCCCTCTACATCTTCGGTGAAGACCCCTTCCTCACCCTTCCCAACTTGGAGCGTCTCAAGAACGTGCTCCATCGACTCGATTTTCTGGTTGTCCAGGATCTCTTCATGACCCATATCGGGAGTTATGCCCAGGTGATTTTGCCAGGAGTCAGTTTTGCAGAGAAGGAAGGGACCTTCACCAACATGGAGAGAAGAGTTCAAAGGGTGAGAAAGGCGATTTCACCGGTGGGTGATTCCAAGGCCGACTGGAAGATCCTCTGCGATCTTTCGACAAAGATGGGCTATCCCTTGGGATATGGGAGCCCTGGTGAGATCATGGAGGAGATTGCTTCTCTGGTTCCTTTCTATAGCGGTGCCACTTACTCCAATCTTGAGAAGTGTGGCCTCCAGTGGCCATTGGGGAACGGAGAGAAACGGAAGTTCTTTCCCATCGAATATAAAGAGCCAGTAGAACAGCCTGATGAAAAATATCCTTTATGGATCGTTCCCAGGGGATTTCATTACCATTACGGGATCGGGACGACCACCAAAAGAGCAGAGGGATTAGCCAAGGTCTTTCCTGATTCTTGCATCGAAATTCACCCGGAGGATGCTGCCAAGGCAGGGGTGGCAGAGGGGGATAAGGTGAAGGTCATTTCACCCAGAGGAGAGGTGAAGACGATCTGTCGAATGTCCGGAAACCTTCCCAGAGGAATGGCCTACTTCGCCACCACTTTCTTCCCTGCTTTTGTGAACAACCTCCTGATCTCCGGGCACGATTCCCTCAGTCAGCACCCTGAATACAAGGTCTTTATCGGAAGGATAGAGAAACGATAGTAGAGCTATGAAGAACTACTATACGCTCACTTGATTACACAGATTTCAAAAAGTGATTGAACAGATTTTCTTTATTTTCAATGAATTATTTATTTGTGTAATCTTTCTATAATCTGTGCAATCAGACATTTCTCGATTTTTGAGAAATGTCATAGAGGAGCTACAGGATGCAACTGTTATATCTTCTCATAGAGATGGTTGTGAAATGTGTGGTGGTCTTTGCCTCTCTGATGATTTGGGTGGCCTATTTGCCCTGGTTGGAACGGAAGGTCCTGGGCCATATCCAGGTCCGTTTTGGTCCCAACCGTTGCGGTCCCTTTGGATTATTCCAGCCTTTTTCAGATGCGGTCAAAGCCTTCTTCAAAGAGGACCTCATTCCAGGAAGATCTGACAAGGCGGTCTTTGTTCTCTCGCCAATGTTTGCCGTCATCTCAGCCATCAGTCTCTTTGCTGTCATTCCCTTTGGCAACCAGTTCACTATTCCAGGAACAGACTGGGTGGTCAAACTCCGGATTGCGGATATCGATATTGGGCTTCTCTATATCTTTGCCATTGCCTCCCTGGGTGAGTTTGGGATCGTTCTGGGAGGCTGGTCCTCCGGGAATAAGTATGGTCTGACTGGTTCCCTCCGGGCAGCAGCCCAAATGATCAGTTATGAGGTGGCCCTTGGCCTTTCCATCATTGGCGTGATTATTATCTCTCAAAGCTTGAGGCTGACAGAGATCGTCAATCAGCAGGCAGGAGGATTCTGGAATTGGAATGTCTGGTATCAGCCCGTTGCCTTCGTTCTCTATCTGATCTGCGGTCTCGCAGAGATCAACAGGACCCCCTTCGATATGCCTGAGGCAGAAGCAGAACTGGCGTGTGGATTTAATATTGAATATAGCAGCATGAAATTCGCCCTTTTCTTCTTGGCAGAGTATACCCATATGGTGACCATGGGCGCTGTGGCGGTGACCCTCTTCTGGGGAGGGTGGCAGCCTCCTCTCCCATTCCTCGATTTCATCCCCGGTGTGGTCTGGTTTGCTGCAAAGCTCTTCGTCTTTTGTTTTTTCTTTATCTGGCAGAGAGGGACCTTCCCAAGGCTTCGCTATGATCAGATCATGAAGTTCGGGTGGAAGGTTCTGTTACCTTTAACCCTGATCAATCTCCTGATCACTGGATTGATCGTTTCGTTAAAAGGATAAACCCCTCCCCTCACCCCGCCGTCCAAAGCCAGACTTTGGCGCCGGACGGGAAAGGTGAGGGGGGAGCGAGAGGTTCTGACGGGGTAAAGAAAGAGGTAAGAGATGATCATTCCATTGCTGAAAGGTTTGGCGCTCACTTTAAATCGGTTCTTCTCCAGACCCATTACCATCCAATATCCGGAAGAGAAGGTGCCTCCGGCTCCACGGTGGAGGGGGATTCAATATTTTGAGAAAGATGAGCGTGGGAAGACGAAATGTGTTGGCTGTGGTCTCTGCATGGCGGTCTGCCCCTCCCAGTGTATCTATATTGAGACGGCTGAGGATGAGGAGGGAAGACGGTATCCGCTCACCTATGAACTCGATGCCTCGCGGTGTATCTTCTGCGGTTTCTGTGAAGAGGCGTGTCCGGTCAATGCGATTTTTGTGGGGAAGAACTATGAATGGGTGGAGGGTGATCGAAGAACATTCCTTATGACGACCGAGAGACTCCTGGAGGAGAAGAAGTTTAATCCTTAAGTAAGAGTTGATAGTTTAAAGGCTAAGGTAAAGATGCCCGCCCTGTACCATAGCATAAACAACTTATTACTAAAGAGCAAAGCACCCTATGCCAAGTAATGCTCGTTATTATGAAAGATCGTGTCCAGCATCAAAGGTACAGGGCCCGTGTCGTCAAAGGGTTAAGTGGTTCGCCTTAAAACCTTAAACCTTTTTTTACCTTTTTACGTTTAGACGAAACGCCTGCCTGCCCCGCCCTCGGTCGGGACCGGGGCCGGTAGGCAGGGGCTTCGTCACCGACACAC
This sequence comes from Thermodesulfobacteriota bacterium, assembly GCA_040756085.1. Lineage (GTDB taxonomy): Bacteria > Desulfobacterota > BSN033 > BSN033 > UBA1163 > JBFMAE01. Next base: position 9,976 of record JBFMAE010000357.1, read on the forward strand.
GGAAGACAATATTCATGATTAATGGGATAGAGATGGAGAGGGGGAGAGGATAAGGAGGGGATGACGGTGGAAACAATTGGAACATTATTTCAATGGTTGGTCTTTCTAGCAATGGCC
>JBFMAE010000358.1:0-22350 GCA_040756085.1 Thermodesulfobacteriota bacterium
TATTGAAAAAGGCCCTCAGTTGAAAGAGGGGAAGGCTATTCTTCTCTTAATAAAACGGAAGGATTCATGGCACAACAGTGGTATGTCGTCCATACTTATTCAGGGTTCGAAAACAGGGCGAAACAGAATCTAGAAGAACGGATAAAAAACCTCGGCAAGAGTGAATTTTTCTCTGACATTTTAATACCCACGGAGACCGTGGTGGAGTTGGTAAAGGGGAAGAGGAAGACTTCACAGCGGAAAATCTTCCCAGGATATCTACTGGTTAAAATGGAATTAAACGAAGAGACCTGGCATATCGTGAAGGACACACCGAAGATCACCGGTTTTGCTGGCGATGGGACAAAGCCTATCCCCATCTCAGAGGGAGAGGTGGGAGAGATTCTGTCTCAGATGAAGGAGGGGGTTTCGAAGGTAAAGCCCAAGGTTTCTTTTGGCATTGGAGATAGCGTCCGGGTGATCGACGGTCCGTTCGTCAACTTTATCGGGACGATCGAAGAGGTCAAACCTGAAAAAAGGAAACTGAAGGTACTGGTCTCTATCTTTGGAAGGGCGACTCCAGTAGAGCTGGATTTTATCCAAGTGGAAAAGAATTAGTGGTGGAGGTTTGAGGGATAAATTATGGCCAAAAAAGTGGCAGCAATGGTGAAGCTTCAGATTCAGGCAGGGCAGGCCAACCCTTCCCCACCGGTCGGGCCGGCCCTGGGACAGCATGGGGTCAACATCATGGAATTTTGCAAAGCCTTCAACGCCCGTACTCAGGGACAAGAAGGCATGATCATCCCTGTGCTGATCACCATCTATTCAGATCGATCCTTCAGCTTTGTGACCAAGACACCGCCGGCTTCGATCCTTTTGAAGAAGGCAGCAAAGATTGTGAAAGGGTCAGGGGAGCCCAACCGGAACAAGGTGGGGAAAGTGACCAGAGAACAGATTCGAGAGATTGCACAGATCAAGTTCAAAGATCTCAATGCGGTGGACATAAAGGGTGCAATCCGAACAATCGAGGGCACGGCCCGCAGCATGGGGCTGGAGATTGCATGAGAGGGCCATGGCACATAGAGGGAAAAAATATTTAGAGGCATTAAAAAAAGTTGATCGAACGAAGCGGTATGAACTGGAGGAAGGAGTGAAACTCCTCATGGAGACGACCTGCGCCAAATTTGATGAGGGAGTGGACCTCGCCATTCGTCTCGGAGTGGATCCTAAGAAACCAGACCAGATGGTGCGGGGGACGGTCGTCCTTCCTCATGGCACAGGCAAGAAAGTTAGGGTATTGGTCTTTGCCAAAGGTCAGAAAGAGAAAGAGGCCTTAGATGCGGGTGCCGATATCGTCGGAGGAGAGGAACTCATCGAAAAGATTTCAAAAGGGTGGTTGGAATTTGACAAGGCGATTGCCACACCTGACATGATGGGTCAGGTTAGCAAACTGGGAAAGATTCTGGGGCCCCGCGGATTGATGCCCAACCCCAAAGTGGGAACCGTGACCTTTGATTTAGAGCGAGCCGTCAAGGAGATCAAAGCGGGCAAGGTGGAATTTAAAGTAGAGAAGGCAGGGGTGGTTCATGTCCCTGTGGGGAAGGTGTCCTTTGGATTCGATCACTTATTAGAAAATATCAAAGCCTTGCTGGAGGTGATCTTTCGGGCAAAGCCCCCGACAAGCAAAGGGGTCTATTTCCGGAGCATCGCTATCTCCACCACCATGGGGCCAGGGATTAAGATCGATCCCCTTTATGCAAGAAATATTTTAAAGTCCTAAGAAATACGAATTACCCCGTTTGAGGAGGTAAAGATCGTTGGATCGGAAAGAGAAGGAACAGGTCATATCTGATCTTCACAAGCAGGTTGAACAGTTTGAGGCTGCGGTCCTAACCCATTACCGGGGTCTCAATGTTGAACAGATGAGTCAACTGAGGCAACGGTTGAGAGAGGAGAAGATCTCCTATCATGTCGTCAAAAATACTTTGATGAAGCTGGCCTCCAAAGGGACAGATTTGGAAAAGTTGAATGATTATTTTGAGGGACCCACGGCCATCGCCATCTCCTACGGAGATCCGGTTCTCCTGGCCAAGATTTTATCTGAATTTGTGAAAACACAACCTTCCCTTGAGATCAAAGTCGGGCTGATCCAGGGTAAGGTGACGCCTCCTGAGGAAGTGAAAGCCTTGGCTACCATGCCTTCCCGGGAGGTTCTCTTCACTCACATCCTGGGAGGGATACAAGCATCTGGGGATCAATTAAGAGGCGCCCTTCTCGGCGTACTTCAGCAGATGCTCGGTGTGATCCAGGCCCGTGTAGATCAACTATCCGAGCAGAAAGCTCCTGGAACATAACCCCCCACCCTCCCCCTCCCCCGCACAGGGGAAGGGTGGGAAGGGGGATAACTCGATACAGATAGGAGGATGTTTCAAATGGCAGATGTCCAAAAAATTGCCGAAGAGATCAGTGGTTTAACTTTATTGGAAGCACGTGACTTGGTGAAGGTGCTTGAGGAGAAGTTGGGCATCAAGGCCACCGCACCAGTGGTCATGGGTGCGATGCCGGCTCCAGGGATGGGTGCAGGAGCTGCAGCCGCTCCATCCGAAGAGAAGACGGAATTCGATGTGATCCTGGCGGGTTTTGGCGATAAGAAGATCCAGGTGATTAAGGTTGTGAGAGAGCTAACCGGACTGGGTTTGAAAGAAGCCAAAGACCTTGTCGAGGGTGTCCCCAAGCCTATCAAAGAAGGAATTTCGAAAGAAGAAGCAGCGACGATGAAGAAAAAGCTTGAAGAGGCTGGGGGGACGGTCGAAGTTAAGTAGGGAAACAATTAAAGGCGTTGAGGGACATCGTTGTCTCTTCCCAGAAGGACAGAGCAAATTGTGAAGGGGAGTCCGAAAGGGAGGGGACTTTTTATTTAAAGGAGAGGAGTCGTTATGGCCAGCGTGGTTCCCGTCTATCGAAGGTATCGTAAAAATTTCTCAAAGATCAAAGATGTGCTAGAGATCTCCAATTTAATTGAAGTTCAAAAAAGGTCTTACGAACAATTTCTACAGGCCGATGTCGATGTGGATAAGAGGGAGCCTATCGGGCTTCAAGCCGTCTTTAAAACTGTCTTCCCAATCAAGGATTTTTACGAGACGGCCTCCCTCGAATTTGTTAGTTATCGTCTCACCGAGCCCAAATATGATGTGGAGGAGTGTCTGTTAAGGGGGATGACCTATGCCGCGCCGATCAAGGTGACCGTTCGATTGGTTGTCTGGGATGTGAACGAAGAGACACGGGCCAAGAGCATTAAGGCGGTGAAAGAACAAGAGGTCTATTTTGGTGAAATCCCTCTGATGACAGAAAATGGGACATTCATCATCAACGGGACGGAACGGGTCATCGTCAGCCAGCTTCATCGTTCCCCCGGCGTCTTCTTTGATCAGGATCAAATCAAACCGCATACAGGAGGGAAGCTCTTCTACTATGCCCGGATCATTCCTTATCGAGGATCATGGATCGATTTCGAATTTGATCAGAAAGACCTCCTTTATGTTCGGATCGATCGACGCCGTAAGATCCCTGTCACCGTGCTGCTCCGGGCCCTGAAATACACCGGCGAAGAGCTTCTGGACTATTTTTACCGAAAGGAGAAGATCCTTATCCGTAAGGGAAAATTCCTGAAAGAGGTATCGAGAGATGTGTTGGTGGGGCAGAAGGCGACCTCTGATATCCTAGAACCCGAAACCCACAAGGTGATCCTCAAGAAACATCGCAGGATTACGGAAGAATCTTTCAGAAAGTTGGAAATCGCCAAGATCAATACCATCCCCGTCGAGCCCCGAGATCTGATCGGGCGATATCTGGGAAAGGATGTGGTGGATCCTGAAACCGGGGAAGTGCTTGTCGAGTATAATGATGAGGTGACGGAGAAACTTCTCGAAGAGATGAAAGAGAGGAAGATAGAAGAATTTGAGATCCTCTTCATCGACAACATCAACGTCAGCTCTTCATTAAGGGACACCCTGGTGATGGATAAGATCGAGTTGAGCCGCGAGGAAAGAGATAAATTATCTGTTCACGATCCAGGCAAATCCATACGGGAGAAGGAATCCGAAAGGGCTTTGATCGACATTTACAAAAGACTTCGTCCCGGAGACCCCCCCACCATTGAAACGGCCATCGGCCTTTTTTATAACCTCTTTTTCAATCATGAACGCTATGACCTCTCCAAAGTGGGGAGGATGAAACTAAACCATAAAATCGGGTTAAAGGCGAACCCTCCCCAAATATTAGTCTTCACTGAGAGATGGAGGAGAGAGGCGCTGGAAGCTGGAGCGACCTATGCGGGAGGGAAGGAACTGGTCGATCGAATCTTGGAAGGGTGGTTTGATTTTGACGAAGCGATCGCTACTCCAGAAATGGCCGAGGAGATTCAACGAGTAGCAAAGATCCTTCATCCCATCGGGCTAATGCCCTCCTTGAAGGACGGGACCATCACCGATGATGTTCAGGGCAAGGTTCGAAAAATACTAGAAGATGAGAAGACGACCCTGAGGAGACGGGATATCCTTGAGGTTGTTAAATACCTGATCAAATTGAAGGATGGTCAAGGTTCGGTCGACGATATCGACCACCTGGGAAACCGACGGGTGAGGACCGTGGGTGAGCTTTTGGAAAACCAATATCATATTGGGCTGGTGAGGATCGAGAGGGCGATCAAGGAGCGGATGAGTCTCCAAGATGTGGAGACTTTGATGCCCCATGACCTCATCAATTCCAAACCCCTCTCCGCCGTCATCAAAGAATTTTTCGGCTCTAGTCAGCTTTCCCAATTTATGGATCAGACCAACCCACTCTCCGAGATCACCCACAAGCGTCGGCTCTCCGCACTGGGTCCAGGGGGACTCACCCGGGAGAGGGCAGGATTTGAGGTGAGAGATGTCCATCCCACGCATTACGGCCGTATCTGTCCCATCGAGACACCGGAGGGTCCCAATATCGGTCTGATTACCTCCCTCAGCACCTATGCCTGTGTGAACGACTATGGATTCATTGAGACCCCTTACCGGGAAGTGGTCAACGGAAAGGTGACCAACAACATCCGATACCTCTTTGCCCTGGATGAAGAGGAAGAGATGGATGGACAGAAACCCGCGATCGCTCAAGCGAATGCCCCCCTAGATCGGGAAGGGAGGTTTACCCTCCCATTCGTCTCCGCCCGGAGGGGAGGCGAATTTGTGATGGTGAAACCTGAGGAAATCCGGTATATGGATGTTTCCCCCAAACAGCTGGTGAGCGTGGCCACCTCTCTCATCCCCTTTTTGGAGAATGATGATGCCAACCGGGCCCTCATGGGATCGAACATGCAACGACAGGCCGTTCCCCTTTTAAGGACGGATGCACCGTTGATCGGAACCGGAATGGAGGCAATCGTGGCGAGGGATTCTGGAGTCACGGTAGTAGCAAAAAGGGATGGGGTCGTTGAAGATGTCGATGCCTCCCGGATTGTCATTCGTGTGGATGAGGATGGCCAGAAAGAGAACGATCCCGGGGTCGACATTTATACCCTGATCAAATACAAACGGTCCAATCAGAATACCTGTATCAATCAAAGACCCATCGTCCATGTTGGAGAACGGGTTCGGAAAGGGGAAGTTATTGCGGATGGGCCAGCAACCGATATGGGAGAACTGGCACTAGGGAGGAATGTCCTCGTGGCCTTCATGCCCTGGGGAGGATACAATTTTGAGGATTCGATCCTCATCAGCGAAAAGTTGTTGAAAGAAGATACCTATACCTCTATCCACATCGAGGAACTGGAATGTGTGGCACGGGACACCAAATTGGGAAAAGAGGAGATTACCTGTGACATCCCCAATGCCGGAGAGGAGGCATTAAAGGATCTGGATGAGAGTGGTATTATCCGCATTGGAGCAGAGGTGAGAGCAGGTGACATTCTCGTTGGCAAAGTAACTCCCAAAGGGGAAACCCAACTTTCACCGGAAGAGAAACTCCTCCGTGCGATCTTTGGCGAAAAGGCAGGAGACGTTCGAGATACCTCCCTTCGAGTCCAACATGGAATCGAAGGGATTGTGATCGATGCAAAGGTCTTCTCCCGGAAAGGCCAGGAGAAGGATGAGAGAACGAAGGCGATCGAGGATCAGGAGAAGGCGAGGTTGCTCAAGAACCAAGCGGATGAGATCCGAATCATCCAGAACAGCACCAGGAGGAAGATTGGAAAGTATCTGATCGGTAAACGGGCGGCCCACCGGATTGCTGATGAGAAGAAAAACCGGGTCTTTCTGGAGGCAAAAGAACGGATCAAGGAGGAACATCTCTTTGCCATTCCCTCTGATCAACTGAAGGAGATTGATGTATTAGAAGGAAAGAGGGTCCTTCCTGAAGTACACCAGATCCTTGACCATGGAGAGCTCCAGATCAATGTGGTGAAGGGAGTCTTCGCTGATAAATTGTCCAAACTGAAGAGGGGAGATGAGCTGGCCCCGGGCGTGATCAAAACCGTCAAGGTCTATATCGCCATGAAACGCAAACTTTCTGTAGGTGATAAAATGTCCGGACGTCATGGAAACAAAGGGATCATCTCTCGGGTTCTTCCTGAAGAGGACATGCCTTACCTCGAGGATGGGACGCCGGTTGACATCATCCTCAACCCGCTGGGGGTTCCCTCACGAATGAATGTGGGCCAGATTCTGGAGACTCATCTGGGATGGGCCGCCAAAGGGTTGGGCTGGAAGATCGAGGAATATCTAAAAACACGCTTCAACCCTAAATTGCTTCGAAGAAAGATCAAAGAGGTCTATTCTTCAAAAGAGGTCAATGAATATTTAGATCAGGCCACTGATGAAGAGATCGTCGAATTGGCCCGAAAATTGGGCCATGGGATCTTCGTCTCTGTCCCGGTATTCGATGGTGCCTCCGAAGAGGAGATCAAAGAACATTTAAAAAAAGCAGGACTTCCGGTCACCGGGCAGACTACCCTCTACGATGGTAGGACCGGGGAACCTTTCCACCATAAGGTCACCGTGGGCTATATGTACCTCCTCAAATTACATCACTTGGTGGATGACAAGATTCATGCCCGTTCCATCGGGCCCTATTCGTTAGTCACCCAACAACCCTTGGGAGGAAAAGCCCAGTTCGGAGGTCAACGGTTAGGGGAGATGGAGGTGTGGGCGTTAGAGGCCTATGGTGCAGCCCATTCCCTTCAGGAATTCCTGACGATGAAATCTGACGATGTCGCAGGGCGGACCCGGGTTTATGAGGCGATCGTCAAAGGGGAGCATACCCTGGAGCCTGGGCTTCCTGAATCTTTCAATGTATTGGTCAAGGAATTACAGAGCCTCTGTCTGGATACGGAATTGATCGAAGAAAAGAGGGAAGAAATTTAACAGAACCATGAACGATAAACGATGAACTATGAACTGGAAAGCATAAGCTGTTTATCGTCCATCGTTTGAATAAGGAGGAAATCTTGGAAGACTATCTATCATTTTACGAGAAGGCGAAGAACCCGATCAATTTTAATGCTATCCGTATCTCCGTCGCCTCGCCCGAAAAGATCGAATCGTGGTCCCATGGGGAGGTGAAGAAACCGGAGACGATCAACTACCGGACCTACAAACCGGAGAAGGATGGGCTTTTCTGTGCAAAGATCTTCGGACCCACCAAGGATTATGAATGCAATTGCGGCAAATACAAACGGATGAAGCATCGAGGGATTGTCTGCGAGAAGTGCGGGGTGGAAGTCATCCAGTCCAAGGTCCGCCGGGAGAGGATGGGGCATATACGGCTGGCCACGTCGGTCGCCCATATCTGGTTTCTCAAAAGCATTCCCAGCAAGATCGGTATCCTTGCAGATATGACGCTGAGAGAGCTGGAGCGGATCCTCTATTTTGAGGCCTATCTTGTGCTCGATGGGAAGAAAACATCCCTAAAGAAGGGGGAGATTCTCTCTGAAGACAGATACCGGGAGGCGAAGGAGAAATACGGGGATGGATTTGTGGTGGCCCAAGGAGCAGATGCGATTAAAGAGCTGTTGAGAAACACCAATGTGAAAGAACTTTCCCAGAAGCTCCGGATGGAGATGAAGGAGACGACCTCAGAAGCGAAGAAAAAACGTTTGGCAAAACGGTTAAAAATTATTGAATCCTTCCTGGAGTCAGGGAACAAACCGGAGTGGATGATCTTGGAGGTGATCCCGGTCATCCCACCCGATCTTCGGCCTCTTGTCCCTCTGGATGGAGGTCGGTTTGCCACCTCGGACCTAAACGACCTTTACCGGAGGGTGATCAACCGGAACAATCGTCTTAAACGACTTCTCGAATTGAACGCACCCGAGATCATCATCCGCAATGAGAAACGAATGCTTCAGGAAGCTGTAGACGCCCTGTTCGACAACGGGAAGAGAGGGAGGACGATCTTAGGGGCGAATAAGAAACCCCTCAAGTCCTTGAGTGATATGCTGAGGGGAAAGGAGGGCCGTTTCCGGCAGAACCTTCTGGGGAAGCGTGTGGATTACTCCGGACGTTCGGTGATCGTCGTCGGACCCGAGCTGAAATTACATCAGTGCGGGCTTCCCAAAAAGATGGCCCTTGAACTATTTAAACCTTTTATCTACCACCGTTTGGAGGAAAAAGGTCTAGTCACCACGATTAAAAGTGCCAAGAAGATGTTGGAGAAGGAGAAGGCTGATGTCTGGGATGTCCTGGATGAGGTGATCCGCGAGCACCCTGTGTTGCTCAATCGTGCTCCCACCCTTCATCGTCTGGGCATTCAGGCCTTCGAACCCACTCTCATTGAGGGCAAGGCCATCCAGCTTCATCCATTGGTCTGCGCTGCCTTCAATGCGGATTTCGATGGAGACCAGATGGCCGTCCACGTCCCTCTCTCTATAGAAGCTCAGTCGGAGGCGAGAATTCTGATGATGTCCACTAATAACATCCTCTCGCCTGCCAATGGAAAACCGATCATTGTCCCCACCCAGGACATCGTCCTCGGGATTTATTACATGACCAGGGAGCGACCCTATGTCAAGGGGTCGGGAAAGATCTTTTCAAACCCCGAGGAGGTTCGGGTTGCCTACGATGCGAATGAGGTCGACCTCCATGCCCGGATAAAGGTCCGGATGAATGGGGAGCTTTTGGAGACCACGGTTGGCCGGGTGCTCCTCAAAGAGATCCTTCCTGAAGAGATCCCATTTGTTCTGGTCAATAAGGTGATGAAAAAAAGCGAACTGGCCAATCTCATCGACTACTGCTACCGGTTTGGCGGAGAAAAGAAGACCGTCATACTTTCCGATCGTTTGAAGGATCTGGGATATCGTTATGCAACCCTGGCCGGACTCTCCATCTCCATTGATGACATGCTGGTTCCTTCCAATAAGGCGAGCCTCCTAAAGGAAGCCCAACAGGAGATTGAAAGGGTTCAAGAACAATATACCGATGGGCTGATTACCGATGGAGAACGATACAATAAGGTGATTGACATTTGGGCCCAGGTGACTGAAAACATCGCCGATGTGATGCTTAAGGAGCTGGGGGGTGAAGTGGCCGAGGATACGATAGGGGAGAAGGTGACCATTGAGAGTTTTAACCCGATTTATATGATGGCTGACTCTGGCGCTCGAGGCAGTGCACAACAGGTGCGGCAATTGGCCGGGATGCGGGGCCTGATGGCCAAACCTTCCGGGGAGATCATCGAAACCCCAATCACGGCGAACTTCCGTGAGGGGCTCACCGTTCTGCAATACTTCATCTCCACTCACGGTGCTAGGAAAGGACTGGCGGATACCGCCTTGAAAACAGCCAATGCTGGATATCTCACCCGACGATTGGTCGATGTCGCCCAGGATGTTGTGATCACCGAATATGACTGCGGTACCATGGATGGAATCGATGTCACCTCCCTTGTAGAGGGAGGGGAGATCATTGAATCAATGAGGGAAAGAATTCTGGGCCGGGTGGCACTGGATGAGATCCGGGACCCCTTTACCGAGGAGGTCATCGTCAGAGGAAATGAGGAGATTGATGAGGGCCTGGCAGAGCGCATCGAGGATATTGGGATTGAGAAGGTAAAGATTCGGTCGGTCCTCACCTGCAAATCGAAACAGGGTGTATGCGCCCTCTGTTACGGAAGGGATCTGGCCCGCGGGAGACTTGTGAATGTGGGGGAGGCCATCGGGATCATCGCTGCTCAGTCGATCGGTGAGCCGGGAACCCAGTTGACGATGAGAACCTTCCACATCGGTGGGACGGCCAGCCGTCGGGCGGAGCAGACAACGCTGGAATGCCGGATCGATGGAAGGATAAAATTTATCAATCTCAAGTCCGTTAAGAACCGTGAGGGGAATCTGATCGTCATGAATCGAAATGGTGAGATCGCCATCCTGGATGAAAGTGGAAGAGAGCGGCGGCGTTATTCTGTGATTTATGGAGCTAAACTGCGAGTCAAAGATGGACAGAAGGTGAAAGAAGGGGAGATGCTGGCAGAGTGGGATCCCTACTCCATCCCAGTTTTGACCGAGGTTTCAGGCCGGGTCAAATTTGGAGATATCATCGAGGGGGTGACCATGCAAGAACAGGTGGATGAATTTACAGGGCTCTCCAGAAAGGTCATCACCGAATCCAAAGACCCGGAACTCCGGCCGAGGATCTCTATCAAGGATGAAAAAGGAAGGACCATGAACCTCCCCAGCTCCACTTCCCAGGCACGGTATCTCCTCCCAGTCGGAGCGAACATTTTTATCTCTGAAGGGGATATGGTTGAGGCCGGGGATATCATCGTGAAGATCTCCAGGGAGACAACGAAGACAAAGGATATCACCGGAGGTCTTCCCCGGGTGGCTGAGCTTTTTGAGGCCAGGAAGCCAAAAGAGTATGCCCTGATCAGCGATATCGATGGGGCCGTTGAATTTGGAAAGGACCTTAAAGGAAAAAGGAAAGTAGTCATCCGGCCAGAGGTAGGCGAACCGAAGGAGTATATTATTCCCAGAGGGAAACATGTCAGTGTCCATGAAGGCGACTATGTCAAAGCAGGGGAGGCATTGATGGACGGCCCATCCAATCCCCATGATATTTTGAGGGTCCTGGGGGATAAGGCCCTGGCCCGATATTTAGTGGATGAAATCCAGGAGGTGTATAAACTTCAAGGGGTGAAGATCAATGACAAACATATCGAGGTCATCGTTCGCCAGATGCTCAAGAGAGTGAAGATTAAAGAGGTCGGAGATACTCACTTTCTGGTGGACGACCAGGTGGAAAAATATGTTTTTAATGAGGAGAACGAACGAGCGTTAAGGGAGGGAGGAAAACCGGCGGTTGCTGAACCCCTCTTCTTGGGGATTACGAAGGCTTCCCTCATTACGGACAGTTTCATCTCCGCCGCCTCCTTCCAGGAAACGACCAAGGTGCTCACCCAGGCAGCCGTAGCAGGGAAGGTCGATACCTTGAAGGGGTTGAAGGAAAATGTCATCATGGGACGTCTGATTCCGGCCGGGACCGGTCTCCCCAAGTATAAACAATTAGGACTTTGGGTCGAAGGATATACGGGAGAGGAAGTATCGCCGGAAGACGAAGCAAAGGTGGCGGCAGAAGGTGGTGCCTAAGAATAGCGGGTGGAAGGTGGATAGTAGTTATAATAAAAAATCTACTCTCTACTTTCCACCTTCCGCATTCGAGCTCTTATTTTATTCCTTCCAGTTTCTTTTTGGCTATTTCTGCTTGGTCAGAATGGGGATATCGTTCGATCACTCGTCTGAGAAGATTTCTTGCATTCCCCTTATCTCCCAGTTCTAAAAAGGCAAAGGCTTGTTTGAGCAGGGCTGCAGGCATTTTATCCCCTTCCGGATATTTGACGATCGCTTTCTCATATTCCAGAATGGCCTTCTCAAAATCTTTCTTCAGATAGTAGGTTTCACCGATCCAGAACTGGGCGTTGTCAGAGAGTTCGGTGTTGGGATACTGTTTGAGAAATGCTTCAAATTTCCTTCGCGCTCCCTCCAAGTCTCCCTTCTGGAAGGTTTCGTAGGCAGCCTTATATAAATCCCCCACCCCGGCGGAGACCCCTTTTCCTTCAGTAGAGACCTCCTTTGCTAAAGTCAGTTTTTCCACCTCCATCTGTTTTGAAACCAACTCGCCAATCTTTGCCTCCAGACCCTTAAGGCGATTTTCCACCCCCTTCATCCCTTCCTCCAATACCTTGGTTCGATCATCTTGGGCTTTGCCTTTTTCCTCAAAGGCTTTTCCCCTCTCTTCAAGGAGTCTGGTTCGTAAGGCGATATCTTCCTTCACCCGATCAATTTCCTTGGAAGGCCGTTTTAGAAACTCCTTGTATTCCTCAACACCTGTAGAGAGGATTCGAACTTCGGATTGAAGGTTTTCGAGTCTGAGGAGAAGATCGGCCTGAAGACTTTTGGTCCCCGCCTGGAAGGTCGAGATCTCCTTCTGGGTCTCTTTCTGAAAAGCGGCCAATTCATTTTTGATGGCGTCCTTCTCTTTTTGAATCAGGTTCAGTCGTGAATGGAGTTTCTGAATCTCCCCGTCAAGATATCGAGTGTCTCCTGTCGTGGCACATCCCCAAAGGCTGACCGCCACACCTAGAATCATCCATCCTTTTATCCAATCCATGATTCGCAAGTTTCCCTCCCCCAATGAGCCATCCTCAGGGATGGATGAACATCCCTGAGGATACCCGTACTCTATTTAGATAAGATAACAAAGTGCGCTCTTCGATTTTTTGCCCATGCCTCTTCATTATGGATGGGATCCACTGGTCTTTCTTCACCATAACTGATCGTGGAGATCCGGTCGGGTGAGATACCCAGGGAGATGAGATATTTTTGTGTACTATTGGCCCTTCTCTCTCCGAGGGCCAGGTTATACTCCACCGTTCCCCTTTCATCACAATGACCTTCGATCTGGATCTTTCCCTGAGGGAATTTCAACAGAAGAGCAGCATTTTCCTTCAGGATCGCAGCATCCCCAGGGCGGATGTCGTATTTATCAAAATCGAAGTGAATATCTTTGAGGAGTTTACTTTCTAAAACCTCTCCTTCGATGCCAGGGGTTTTTTTCGCCACCAGGCTTTTTTCAAATTCTTTTTTGGTAGCTTCTTCTTTCATTTTTGCCAATTCTCTCTCTTTTGCCTCTTTGGCCGCACGTTCCGCCTCAAGCTTGGCAGCCCGCTCTTTTTCCGCTGTCACTTCGTCTGCCTTCTTCATCGTAGGTTCTTCCTTCATCACCGTTTTTTTGGGGCATCCTGTCAGGATGAGTCCAACGGAGAGGAAGAGGATGATCAGAATAAGCCTTTTTTTAATCATAATAAACCTCCTTTGATAATCGATTTAGAAGTCTATCCCTATTCAAATCGTCGGGACCACGCTGGGCTTGATTCACCTCCTTTCGATGAGGTTAATAGCCTTTGATTAAATCCATTGACATTCATAATGAAAATCTTCGATCCTCCTGATCGAGTGGAACTGAAGGCAATATAACGTCCATCCGGAGACCAACACGGGCTTTCATTATTCCCAGAATTGGATGTCAGCTTTTGAAGTCCGGATCCATCCGGTCGGATGGTGAAGATTTCAAAACGCCCTCCCACCCTTCCGCAAAAAGCGATCCGGTCCCCCTTCGGAGACCAGGAAGGATTGGTATTGTAATTCCCCTCATAGGTCAAGCGGTGGACATTGGATCCATCCCGTGCCATGATGTAGATCTGGGGAGAGCCTGACCGGTCTGAGACGAAAGTGATCCACTGACCATCTGGAGACCATCTCGGCGATGCCTCGTTGCCGTGCCCTGTTGTAAGTTTCTTTGGGTTATGGCCATTGGCATCGACAAGAAAGATGTCCGACTTCCCTTCCATCCCCATCATGAGAACAATCTGTTTCCCGTCTGGTGACCAGGAGGGGGAGACGTTGAGCCCCGGGTAAGACAGGAAACGTTGGAGATTTTTACCATCCGAATCCATCAGGTAGAGGTCTGGATTTCGTTTGAGGTAGGAGGTAAAAGCGATTCTTTTATTATCTGGAGACCAGGTGGGCGAAAGGTTGATCGATTGGTTTTGGGTGATCTGCTTGACATTTGCACCATCGAAATCAGCGATGAAGATCTCCTTACCTACTCCCAGAAAAGCTGTATAGGCGATTTTTGTAGTGTGAACTCCTCTCTCTCCTGTCAAGTGAAGGATGACCTCATCCGCTATCCGGTGGACCGTGTTTCGAAGGGTCTGGAGATGGCCTTCGTACTGTTTACCGACAAGGTGTTTCTGCTCCACTAAATCGATGAGATGGAATTTTAACCTATAAGTGAGATTGTCAGATTCCAAAAGGGTCTCTCCTGCCAAGAGGATCTCTCCTCCAGCAGGTATCCATTCCCCCAAGAAAAGCGTGCTGGGAATACCCTCCTTATTCTGAAGAGAGGAGGGAAGACTCTGATAATCAATCACCCTGAAAAAACCGGAGAGGGTAAGATTGTTGGCCAGAATTTCATATACCTTTGCAGTGACGCTAGGGGGGGTCCTGTCCACTGATTTCCATTTAGGCAAGATGATGGGGATTTGAACGAAGGTGGGAGCGGTGATATCGAGATAGACCCTTGCTCCTGTGGAGGAAGGGAAGGCTAAATAGAAGAAAAGGATGGGGAGGAGAAAATATTTCAACATTTTTCAATCCGGTGTAAAACGGATTCCGATCTCAAACGTATTTTCACTGAATTCTTTGGGAATGGGAGGCAAAGGCTCTGCTTTTATAATGGCTCGCATGGCACTCTGGTCATAAAGGGCATTGCCAGACTTTTTTTCAAACCACCATTTCTGAATTTTGCCATCTCGTTCTATTATTAAGACAATAATGGTCTCCAAGTCAACCATTTCTTTTAAAAGATTTTCAGGAATGGTCCATGCGGCTTTGATCTTTGCCCAAAGCAAACTGTAATATTCATTCAATTTGGCTTCCAACTCCTGTGGAGTTTTGAGCGAGGAGACCATCGGAACACTGGTAGGGGAAACGTTTGATCGTTCCACACTTTTCTCACGCCGGGACACTCTTTTTTGGATTTCATCGAGGGCAGCTTTTCTGCGAATCTCTTCGATTTTTTTTTGGATTTCATCGAGGGTAGCTTTTTTGTGAATTTCCTCGAGGGCCTCATGAAGGTGTTTGAGGTCTACCTTTTTTTCAGGGAGTTCCGGTTTTTTTGGAGGTTTCTTTACTTTTTCAACAATATCATCTTTTTTGGGCTTTTCAACTTCTTTTTTCTTAACCTGTGGCGGTTTTTCTACCGGTTTAGGAGGTTCCTCTTTTGGTTCTGGTATGGGGTGAGGTTTTGGAATTTCAGGCTCCGGTAATGAAACAGGCATGAGGGTAACCGTATAAGCTATGGGGACAGTTTTTATGAAAGTAGGCCATGGATTGAGGCTGAGGAGAACCAGCAGCGCGATGTGGAGGACAAAAGAGATCCCCCCCCATTTTAGCAGACCGTTTGCGAAAGGTCGTCTCAGAAAGGGCATGTTAATATTTCCCCTTTTTCTGTCGTTTGAGGAATCGGAGAAATTCTATTCCAATCGGGGAGAGCGTTCTTCCCCTGTGAGAGACGATATAGAACTGTCGGGAGATCGGTTCCATTCCCTCTATCCGGATCTGAGAGAGGAGGCCCTGATTCAATTCTTCCTCCACCGCTCTCCGGGAGATGAAAGCAAGGCCCAATCCTGCCTTCACCCCTTCCCTGACAGAGGAGGTGCTTCCCATCTCCATCACCACATTCAACTGTTTCAGGCTCTTGCCTTTCCTCCTCAAGGCCTTTTCCACGGCCATCTGAGTTCCGGAACCCTCTTCCCGAACGATCAAGGGTTCTTTCAGCAGTCCCTCAAAATCGACTTTTTTCTTCCCGGTCAGGGGATGGTCTGAAGGACCCACGACGATGATCTCATCTTCTTCAACCTTTTCATAATGGAGGGAGTGATGGTCCAGCTTTGCGCCGGTCATGCCAAATTCAACATTGCCTTCCAGGACATATTGAATAATCTCCTTAGTATCACCGATCTTAAGAGAGATGGTAAAATGAGGATGTTCTTTCTTAAACTCCCCCATTAATTTGGGCAAAAGATATTCTCCGGGGATGGTGCTTGCGCCCAATGAGAGTTCTCCTCTGATACCCTGAGAGAATTCACTCAGAGCATTTAACAACTCCTTACGAAGAATTAGAATCTTTGAGGCATACCGGAGGAAAACCTCCCCTGCTTTGGTCAAGCGAGCCTCTCTGCCAGCCCGGTCGAAGAGACGGAGAGAGAGGGATTGTTCTAAGGAGAGAATATGGCCGCTGACGGTCGGTTGGGTAAGGCAGAGATCCTCGGCAGCTTTTGTAAAACTTTTTAACCCTGCCACCCGACAAAAAGTCTCCAGATGTCTGAAATCGATGGGTAATTGATTTTTTTCCACAACTAAAAAAATATTAAACCTCTTTATCTATAAAAGCAAGCATAAAATTAATATTTTCAATTAAATTCAATAGTTACAATTACGTCATTGATTTTACAGAATGACGAATAAGAAACTTCTTTCTTGAAATAAAAGACAATATCGTTTTGAAAAAGTTCAGAAATTTTTCTTTGGAGGGAGGAAGGGATCAAGGGGAGGTTTGAGACAAAAAGGCCTGAAAGAAAATGGATACCAGTTTTTTAATCTTCCAGGCCTTTTTTGCATCTGAGTCTTCAATCTTAATACATATCACCCATTCCTCCCATTCCACCACCTGGGGGCATTGGTGGATAAGGGGGTTTCTTTTCCGGTTTTTCAGCCACGAGAGCCTCTGTAGTGATCATCAGCGAGGCGACTGAAGCAGCATTCTGGAGAGCGAGTCTCACTACTTTGGTGGGATCGATGATGCCTGCCTTGATCATATCGGAGTACTCGTCCTTCGCAGCATCGAATCCGAGGGCTCCCTTTTCGTTCTTCACTTTCTCCGTTACCACAGACCCCTCCTGGCCGGCATTGTTGGCGATCTGGCGGATGGGCTCTTCGAGGGCCCTTTTGATAATATCCACTCCGATCTTCTTATCTCCCTCCAATTTTAACTTTTCTAGTGCAGGGAGACACCGGAGATAAGCCACACCGCCGCCCGGGACAATCCCTTCCTCGACAGCCGCCCGTGTTGCATTGAGGGCGTCTTCCACGCGGGCCTTCTTCTCCTTCATCTCGGTCTCTGTAGCTGCACCCACATTGATCACTGCCACCCCCCCGATGATTTTAGCCAGTCGTTCCTGTAATTTCTCCCGATCATAATCGGAGGTGGTCTCATCGATCTGAACCCGGATCTGTTTCACTCTGGCTTCGATATCGTCCTTATCCCCCATTCCATCGACAATCGTTGTATTGTCCTTATCGACATTGATCCGTTTAGCCTGACCCAGATCATTCATTTTAATATTTTCCAATTTGATGCCCAGGTCCTCTGAGACGACTTTTCCACCCGTCAGGATAGCGATGTCTTCCAGCATGGCTTTCCGGCGATCTCCAAAGCCAGGGGCCTTCACGGCACAACATTTAAGAGTCCCACGGAGTTTGTTAACCACTAGGGTGGCCAGAGCTTCGCCTTCCACATCTTCAGAAATCACCAGAAGGGGTTTTCCCATCTTGGCGATCTGCTCCAGGATCGGAAGCATATCTTTCATATTGGAGATCTTTTTCTCGTTGAGAAGGATGTAAACCTCATCGAGCACAGCTACCATCTTTTCAGGGTCTGTGACAAAATAAGGGGAGAGATATCCACGGTCGAATTGCATCCCTTCCACCACATCCAGGGTTGTCTCCATTCCCTTCGCCTCTTCCACTGTGATGACCCCTTCTTTTCCCACTTTATTCATCGCCTCGGCGATGATGTTTCCGATGGTCTCATCATTATTTGCGGAGATGGTGCCGACCTGGGAGATCTCTTTCTGATCCTTCGTCGGTTTGCTCAATTTCTTTAATTCTTTCACTACTTCCTCGACCGCAAATTCAATCCCTCGCTTCACATCCATGGGGTTGGCACCTGCTGCAACGACCTTCGATCCCTCGCGATAAACTGCCTGGGCCAACACAGTGGCTGTTGTGGTTCCGTCTCCAGCGGTGTCAGAGGTCTTACTGGCGACCTCCTTCACCATCTGGGCACCCATGTTCTCAAATTTGTCTTCTAACTCAATTTCCTTTGCCACCGTCACGCCATCTTTGGTTACGGTTGGAGAACCAAAGGATTTTTCTAAAATAACATTCCTTCCTTTTGGGCCCAGCGTTACCTTGACGGCATCTGCTAAGATATTGACTCCCCGCAAAATGGAATTGCGGGCCTCCTGATCAAACTTCAGTTCCTTTGCCATCGTCCCCTACCTCCGTTTCTATGTAATTTAGACCGGTTGTCATTTTCCTTCAATAATTCCTAAAATATCCTCTTCTCTCATGATGAGATGTTCCTCACCATCGATTTTGACCTCTGTCCCCGAATACTTTCCAAACAGAATTCTGTCTCCGACCTTCACATCGAGAGGGATGACCTTCCCATCTTCTGTGATCTTCCCCTTTCCAACTGCAATCACTTTTCCTTCCTGAGGTTTCTCCTTCGCGGAATCCGGAATAATGATCCCGCCCTTTGTCTTTTCTTCTTCCTCGAGTCGTTTGACGATTACTCTGTCCTGCAATGGCCTAATCTTCATCTTTCACATCTCCTTTCTTCTCCCGCTTTGGACGGGATTCGCAAAATGTAGAATAACTTATATTAAAATGAAAATCCTTAATACGCCACATCACCTCCTTAAAAACCGTAAAAGCTTTAATAATTAAAGAGTTATAATATTCTCCCCTTATCAGAATGATGGGAATATAAACCACGTCCCACCAATTTTTCTGCAAAAGTAACCATTAAAAAGTCGATTGTCAAGGTCGGTTTTATTAAAATTTCTTGCTCTTAAGAAATAGATCGTTGTATAAAATGCAAACAGGTTTTTAGCCCTGTGAATACGAAATCCCGGGAAAATTTTTCGAAAAATATTTCGAATATTGAAAAATTTGATTCGATTCGACATAATTTATGAATGCTTCGATTGAGAGGAATAAAGATGGAGCGAAGAATAAATTACTTATGGATGTTCTCTTTTTCAATCATCTTCGTCGCTTACTTTTTCATGCCTGTTGACGCCACTCCGCTGAAGAGGCCCCTTGCCTTCCAGCAGATCACACAGAGAGAGGGATTATCGAGCGAGATGGTCTATGCCATCGCCGTCCAAGGCGAAGAGATCTGGTTCGGGACTTATAGCGGTGGTGCAACCCTTTATGACAGGGCGAAAAAGACGTGGAAGGCCTATACGACCAAGGGGGAGCCACCTGAAAAAGTGGATGACGGGGAGAGCATCAGATGGAAAAACCATCTCTCTTATAACCATGTATCTGTCATCGTTCCGGATGTGGATCGCCTCTGGTTTGGCACCTATTTCTATGGATTTGGAGGGGGTGGAATATCTTATTATCACCCCCAGAGAAACCCCCAATGGAAACGTTTCAATACTAACGATGGCCGTGCCAAAAAGGTCGTCTCCATGGCTGTGGATGGAGAATTGATCTGGGTTGGATCTGAAAAAGGGCTCTCCCTCCTGGATAAAAAAACAGAGGGATGGAAGAGGTTCTATGCCACTCAAGATGGCCTCTCCGGAAATTTTGTCAATGCCCTCCTGGTCCAGCCCGATTTTTTATGGATAGGGACCAATGGAGGGATCAGCCGTTTGCACAAGGATAAAAGGACATGGAAGACCTATTCCCAGAAGGATGGGCTGACGGAGACAGAGATTAAATCCTTGGTCAAAGCAGGACAGCGAATATGGGCAGGGGGGATCGGAGGCGCCCTCTTCGAATATGACCCTGTTTCGGACCGTTGGAAGAAGATCGAGCCCGCCGATTCATTAAAGAATGGAGGAATTCATTCTATCACGGTGATAAAAAATAAGGCCTTCATCTGCAGGGATAATGGAGTGAGTATTTACGATTTTTCAGCAGGCCAGTGGGAATCGTTGACAACCGCTGATGGACTGATGAGCAACACCGTATTTTGTGCGGCTGAGGACAAGAACAGTATCTGGTTCGGAACCGATAAAGGGGTTTCAAGGCTAATCATCGCGCCGTAAAATCCCCCTCTCCCTCCTTTGCTAAAGGGGGATAAGGGGGGGATTACATAGAAAAGGAGGGGCCCGTTTCATGGATCGTTCCCCGGATAAGAAAATGACCCGAAGACAATTTATGAAGGGAGCAGCCGCAGCTACGGCACTCCCTCTCTTTTCGAATACCCTTCCATTTTATGTATCCCTCGCCCATGCCGCGGGAGAGGCTGATCTGATCATTGCCAAGAATGGATCCCCCTCCCAACTCCTTCAAGCAGCCATAGCACCCCTGGGGGGGATGGGCCGATTCGTGAAAAAAGGGCAGAGGGTGGTGATCAAAGCGAACATCGCCTGGGCGAGGACACCGGAGCAGGCCTGCACCAATAATCCCGATCTTCTCTCGGCATTGATCAAGATATGTTATGAAGCAGGAGCAAAGCGAGTAGCTGTCTGGGACCATACCTGTGATAATTATCAATTTTGTTTCTCAAGATCAGGATTAAAAGAGGCAGGTCAGAAGGCGGGGGCGGACGTTTTCTCTGGCCACGGCAGAAATGTGTATAAACAGGTAGAAATTCCCAAGGCAAAGAAGCTCAAAACGGCTGAGGTGCTGAGGGATGTGCTCGAATCAGATGTCTTCATCAATTTCCCCATACCCAAACAGCATTTTGCAACTGAACTCACACTCGGGATGAAAAACCTGATAGGAATCGTCTGGGATATGGAGCTATTACACAAGATTGACCTCCATCAATGTATCGCGGATATCAATACACTCCGGAAACCCGATCTGGTTGTCGTCGATGCCATTCGGATACTCACCACAAATGGTCCCAAGGGCCCAGGGAAAACAGAGGATATTGGAGAAGTCATTACTTCCACAGATATCGTAGCGGCAGATGCTTATGCAGCCACTTTTTTCAAACACCCCAAGACCGGGAAACCTTTTAAACCGGAAGAGATCAAATTTGTCAAGAATGCTTATGATTTAGGGCTGGGAGAAATCGATCTCTCAAAAGTTCGGGTAAAAAAGGTCAGTGCAACATGAATAGGGCAATTCCGTATTTGAGGAGGACAGTTCAAGCCCTTTCCTTCCTTTTCCTTCTCTATCTGATCCTCCGAACCGCCTTCCCCCTTGAACTGAAGATACCTGTTGATCTCTATCTTCGACTCGACCCCTTCATCGGGATCATCACGATTCTTACGAAGAAAGAGGTTATCCTGAGGATGCTCCCTGCCTTCGGGGTGCTCCTCTTCGTTTTCGTCTTTGGCAATTTTTTCTGTGGCTGGTTCTGCCCCATGGGCGCCACAATCGATTTCTTCGATCGGTTTCTCTTCCGGGAAAAGAAATGGGCGAGGGGATTGAGCGATCAACCGCTCAGGAGGCTTCGATACGGGGTCTTTATTTTCTCCATGATCACTGGCCTCATGGCCTGGCAGGTGATGTATCTTCTCGACCCCATCAGCCTGATCACCCGGACACTGATCATTTCCTTTTTCCCTCCCGCCATCTTCATCTACAACCACCTCCTGCCCTGGATCCAGAACTTCCTTCCCAGGAATCCTTTTATCGTATCGGCCATTCCCTTACCCCTGTTTAAAGTCAATCTCTTCATCTTCGTCTTTTTCATCATCATCCTTGCCCTAGGGGTCATCCGGAAGAGGTTCTGGTGCCGTTACCTCTGCCCTCTGGGGGCTCTCTTCTCGATCACTTCCCGTTTCCGGATGTTCAAGCGGTCAGTGACCGATGATTGTACGGAATGTATGAAGTGCGTGAAGGACTGCCCGGTGGGGGCAATTCCCGAGAAAGACCCTCAGGGCTATCGGCAGCAGGACTGCTTCGCCTGCTTTAAATGCCTCGAATGCCCACCCCATGCCGTCTCATTCAACTTTGGTTTTCCAAGTTGGAAAACGGTGGATGGAGTGAACCTCTCGAGAAGATATGTTCTGGGATCCCTCGCCTTTGGTTTCTTCTCGGCATTGATGATCAAGACCAATCCCCTCCAGACCGAGAGCGGGTTGAGGAATAACCGGCTCATTCGCCCTCCCGGTTCGCTACCGGAAGAAGAGTTTGTCAGTGTTTGCACAGGCTGTGGTGAGTGTCTGAAAGTTTGTCCCAATAATGCCCTTCAATCGACCCTATTAGAAGCAGGCCTGGCGGGTCTTTATACCCCCAGGCTCATTCCTCGCATCGGATACTGTGAGGAGTTTTGCAATTTTTGCGGGCGCATTTGTCCCACCGAAGCC
>JBFMAE010000359.1:0-8057 GCA_040756085.1 Thermodesulfobacteriota bacterium
AGTAACCCGGGCCTCGATCTATACTAAGTACACCGGACTTTCGCCTCCTTGATTCATCCACATACTTGCGGCTAATCGATTTGCGGCACCATAACTATCTTTGATCCTTATATCGGAGTTCCAGTTGTTATTGACAACTATGGACAGATTTAATATAAGGAGGGGAAATTTTTTACAATTTATGAAAGGAGGTATTATGATGAGACGTATATTCACAATAGGAATCATCATGATCTTGGTTTTCGGCGTCTCCTCGGCATGGGCTCAGAAGAAAGAGGTTCGATTGTCCATCGCCACAGGAGGAACAGGAGGAGTCTATTATCCATTAGGTGGGGGAATGGCCAATGTCATATCCAAATACATCCCCTATATTGAGGCAACAGCAGAAGTGACATCCGCTTCTGTGGACAACTGCCTTCTAGTGGGTGCGGGGAAGGCAGACTTAGCCTTGATCATGGCTGATGTGGGATGGGATGCCTATCAGGGAAAGGGGAAATTTAAGAAAAGTGAACCTCTGAGGACCGTAGCAGTTCTTTATCCAAATAACATGCATATTGTAACCATAGAAGGGACTGGTATTGAGAAGGTGAGCGATCTGAGGGGGAAAAGGGTTTCGACGGGTTCCCCCGGGAGTGGAACCGAGGTGAAGGCCCTGAGGGTTTTGGAGGCTTATGGATTGAATCCGGACAAGGATATGACACGGGATAGATTGGGTGCTTCTGAATCAGCCGGTGCGTTAAAAGATAGGAAGATTGACGCTTACTTCTGGGATGGAGGTCTTCCGACTGCATCTGTTACCGATCTTGGAGCCACCCCAGGGATCAAGATCAAACTCATTGGCCATGAGGATGCAATTCCTAAGATGAGAAAAAAGTATGGGCCACTCTATGTAAAGGGAATTATCCCTGCAAAGACTTATCCTGGACAGGATGTGGATGTTCCGATGGCGGTGGTATGGAATATCCTCGTCTGTCATGAAAAGATGAAGGGGGATATCGCATATGATATCGTGAAGACTCTCTTCGATCATAAACCGGAGTTAGTGACTGTCCATAGGGAAGCCAGATGGTTGTCATTGGAACCCCAAGTTGGAGGTTCTCCCTTTCCATTCCATCCTGGTGCACTTCGATATTTTAAAGAGAAAGGATTGAAGATCGAATAATTGAAACAGAAGCATTGGCCCTTCCTGACATTGATTGGATTACTGGTCGTGTCGGGAGGGGTTTTTCTTTTTAAGAGGATAGACGTCCTCTATTTGGAGAATATGGATCACTCGGGGGCGATTCAGATACGGATCGCCTCCTCTGAGCCATTTTCCATGTTCTATATTCATTCCATCTACAAAGAACCTGTCATTGAGGAATTCCGGGTAGACAAAAAGTCCATTTTTCTTAGGGGAGTGAGAACGAAAAGCCCTGCGGTCATGGAATATTATGGGTTTGAGAATACGAAAGAATTTCATCCGATGAATCTGAGGTTAGGGGCCATTTTTATTATCCGAAGGGAGATGGGGGAAGGGCAGGGATTGATTGTCAGAGACAGAAAGATCTATTTAAGTGAGATTGGAGAAAGAGGAGATCGAATTCAAGTAAGAGTGGAGTCAATGTCTCTGGGGAGATATCTTTTCTCAATTTGGTTTTAAGGTGTTCCTCCTTTTTGTCATTCCTGCAAAAGCAGGAATCCATGTCTTTTTTGCCTGGATTCCCGTTTTCACGGGAATGACAGGACACAGGGCAAGTTTTTATTGAGGCAACCCATGGAAGAGGAAAAGAAAAGAGTAGATCAAGAGGGCGTCATTACAGAAGAAGCCCTCAAAGAAGCAGAAAAATATATCGAAGAAGAGGAAGGGCCTTCCCGGCGTCTTACGGGGAGGATGGACATTTTCATCACAGCGGTAGCAGTGGTGATGTCACTTATCCACCTTTATGCGGCCATCGGCATCATCATGACCCAGGTACTCAGAGGGATCCATGTGATGTTCGTCCTCTTCCTCTCTTTTCTCGTCTTCCCATCCTTCAACCGATTTAAAAATCGGGTTATTTGGTATGACTTTCTTCTCGCCCTTCTCGGCATTGCCGTGATTATCTATATGTTGGTTGACTTTGAAGATTTTATCTACCGATCTGTTGTTCCAAATTTCTGGGATAAGTTCTTTGGAGTCATCCTGATCCTATTGATCCTGGAGGCGACCCGGAGGACAACGGGCTGGATCATGCCTGTGATCGTCATCGCTTTTCTCGTTTATGCCTTTATTGGACCGCAGCTTCCAAAGCCCTGGACTCATCGGGGATATGACATCGATCGCCTTGTGGGTCATATGTATATGACCCTTGAAGGGATCTTCGGTGTCCCGATCGATGTGTCATCGACCTTCATCATCCTCTTCACCATTTGGGGTGCTTTTTTAGAATTCTCGGGGGCCGGAAAGTTCTTTATCGACTTCTCTTTTGCGGCGATGGGGGGAAAGGCAACCGGTGCTGGCCGGACCGTCACGCTGGCCTCTTTCCTTCTCGGGGGGCCTTCCGGAAGTGGTGTGGCAACAACGGTCACTTTGGGATCGGTGGCTTATCCCATGCTGGCCAAGGCAGGCTATAGCAGGGATGCAGCCGGTGGGCTTCTCTCTGCTGGAGGGATCGGGGCGATTCTTTCTCCTCCTGTCTTAGGAGCCGCTGCCTTTCTCATCGCTGAATTCTTGAAGATCTCCTATTTGGATGTGATCATCATGGCCTCCATTCCAACCTGTCTTTATTATTGGTCCATCTTTTTGATGGTGGAGCTGGATGCAAAAAAGTTCGGGGTAAAAGAGATTGCTTTCGATAGGACCTATAGTTTGTGGCAGCTCACCTACCTCTACGGATTCCACTTCGTCTCTCTCATTGCCATTGTGGTGATCATGGTGATCGGTTTTACGCCCATCATGGCGGTCTTCTGGGCCACGGTGATCACCTTTGCACTCAGTTTTATCAGGAAGGACACGGGTCTTTATCCAAAGAAGTTAATCAAGGCGTTGAGGGGAGGCTCGATCGGGGTTCTGACGGTTGCTACCACCTGCGCAGCGGCCGGGATCATCGTGGGGGTGGTGACCCTGACGGGTCTGGGGTTAAAGTTCAGTTCGATCATGATTGCCTACGCCGGAGGAAGTGTTTTCTTAACAGCAGTCTATACAGCCCTCATTGTCTGGGTGGTTGGGCTGGCTGTTCCGGTTACGGCTTCTTACATTATCTGTGCGGTGATTGCTGCACCTGCATTGATTCAATTGGGGGTTCCAGATTTTGCCGCCCACATGTTCGTTTTCTACTATGCGATTCTTTCAGAGGTCTCTCCGCCGACGGCCCTTTCCTGTTTTGCCGCTTCGGCCTTAACCAAAGGGAACCCTTATAAGACGACTATATATGCGTGGAAGTATACCCTGCCCGCCTTTATCGTGCCATTCATGTTCACCCTTGACCCTAAGGGCATCGGTATTCTGCTGAAAGGACCGGCTATGGATATCATTTGGACAACCATCACTGCCTTTATTGGACTTGCTGCACTGGCAGGAGGGGTGGAGAACTGGTTTTTTAAGAAGACAACAATATATGAACGCCTCATGCTCATTGGGGCAGGGTTGCTGTTGGTCTATCCGATTGCTATATACGATGCGATCGGGTTTGGTTTGGTGGCCTTAGTGATCATCTCACAAAAATTGAGAAGAGATGCTGAAACGATACTGAAATAAATTCAGCACAAGGTTCATGACAATTAGAAGGTTTTTACAATGTCACCCTTGTTTCAGGGCTCATAGGTGAACGCTAAAATCCCCCACGTTGGGATTCACCAACCGAGCATAGTCGCTAAACTTAATCTTCAAGGTTTCCACATGGGTTCCCGCCTGAAAGACGATCGATTCATTTTCTGTAAGGATTTGATCCACCCATACCTCTAAATTATAAAGGTTGCCAAAGGGAGGCATGGCTCCGACCTCACAGTCAGGGAAGAGATCTTCAAACTCCTTCTCTTTCAAAATTCCGACTTTCTTGCAATTGAGTGCAACTTTCAATTTTTTCATCTCGACCCGATAACTGGCAGGCAGGACCAGCATCACCTTCTTCCCGTTAGCCTTCACCATCACCACCTTTGCCATTTCTTTTCCAGGAACATGCTGGGTCGCCGCGATCTCCTGAGCTGTATAAACCGGTGAATGGACCCCAATTTCATATCGGATCTTATTCTCTTCTAAATAGTCATTCAATTTCTTTAAAATCGTCATACCGATCACCTCCATTCCTTCCCCGAAGGGGAAATATTCACCAACCTCATGCATCCATGGCTCCGCTTTCCAAAAATATTATACGCCGAATTCAAAGGAATGTTAACAAGATTGCCAAATCCCTTCTCCCTCATCACTGAAGGATTACCCGAAGAATTTGATTCCAGCGGGGGGATGTATTAAAAATAGTTCATGATGAAGGCCTTGCAACACTCTCTTGTTCTCGTCATCATCTCCATCTTACTGACCGGCTGTGGAAATTTTCTCTATCTCTCCAAACTGGGATGGCATCAGAGCTTTATCACCTTTCACAGCGTCCCCGTCCAGGAGATTTTAGAGGATGAACAGACGGATGCCGAGATGAAGAAAAAGATTCGCTTCATTCAGGAGGTGAAACGATACGGCGAAGAGAGACTGGGGCTCACGAGGACAAAGAGCTATTCAAAATTTTTCGAAGTCAAAGGCCCTGTTCTATATATCATCACCGCTTCTGAAAAAGATCGTCTTCACCTCCACAGCTGGAACTTTCCCATTGTTGGCAAGGTGACCTATAAAAGTTTTTTCACCCGGGAAGGGGTTCTGAAAGAGGAAGAATTTCTCAAAGGGAAAGGGCTTGACACCTTTGTCCAACAGGTCGGTGCCTACAGCACGCTCGGGTGGCTGAAAGACCCCATCTTTTCCTCCATGCTGGAATGGGATAAGGCAACCCTGGCCAATCTCATCCTCCATGAAATGACCCATGCAACAATCTTTTTTAAAGGTAATACCGATTTGAATGAGCAGGTGGCGACCTTCATCGGGAATCGAGGAGCCATCAATTTCTTAGGTAAGAAATATGGCCATGGATCGAAGGAGGTGATTGAGGCAACTCATAACCAGGAGGATGACCTTCTTTTCTCTAAGTGGATCAATCAATCCTGTCAGCGATTATCGACTTTCTATGCGAAAGAGATTTCCAGAGAGGGAAAATTGAAAGGGAGGGAGAAGATATTTCAATCTATCAAGGAAGAATTCAGGGAGATAAAAGGCCAGCTTAAAACAGACTGTTATAAAGATTTCGAAAAGATTAACCTCAATAATGCGGTCCTCCTGGCCTATCGCCGATATTTTCACCATCTTGAAAAGTTTGAAGTCCTTTGCAAAAATCTGGGAGAAGATCTGAAACGGGTTGTTGAATTTTTTAAGAGGATTCAGGCATCAGGAGATCAAAAAGCGCTGGCTTCTTTGATGGAGTAGGGAACGGTTTGAGACCGTTCCCTACCTCTGTTACCGTTCCCTCTTCCCTTCAATGAACTCATCCACCATGGCTTTGGCCTGATTATCAGGAAATTGTTCGAGAGGATGTTTCATCGCGTAGGCGGAGATGGAGAGGAGAGGACCGCCGATTCCCCGATTGCGTGCAATCTGGCAACACCGAATGGCATCAATGGTCATCCCACCACTGTTGGGTGAATCCTCTACAGAGAGTCTCAATTCGAGGTTCAATGGAACTTCTCCAAATCCTCTTCCTTCCATCCGGAGGAAACAGACCTTGTTGTCATTCTGCCAGGGGACATAATCGGAAGGGCCGATGTGAATATTTTCCGGCTCCAGGGGGATATCCAGTATGGATTGAATCGCCTCTGTTTTGGAGATTCGTTTATTCTTTAGTCGATTTCGATTGAGCATATTGAGGAAATCGGTATTGCCACCTGTATTGATCTGATAGGTTCGGTCCAGCCGCACCCCACGATCCTCAAAGAGTTTCACCAAAGCACGATGGATGATGGTTGCACCCATCTGGGACTTGACATCGTCCCCGACAGCGGGGATGCCCTTTTCTTCAAACCGTTTTGCCCACTGCTTGTCGGAAACGATGAAACTGGGCATACAGTTGATAAAACTCGCTCCTGTATTCAGACAGGCCTCAGCATAGAATGCCGTAGCCTGATCAGAACCTACCGGAAGGTAATTGAGAAGGATATCCACCCCGGAATCTCTGAGGATCTTCTCCACATTACAGGGTTTTTCATTTGCTATGATAAATCTGCGGTCCTCAGGGTAATCCTTCATATGTTCGGAAACCCCGTCCAGCACATTCCCCATCGATACAACCACTCCTGAATCGTTCAGGTTAGGGAAGATGATTTTGGTGCAATTGGGCTTGGCAAAGAGGGCCTCTTTGAGGGGTTTCCCCACTTTTCTCCGATCGATATCGAAAGCTGCCGCCACCTGAATATCCCACGGTTTGTAGCCTCCGATATCCAGATGCATCAAACCCAGGGCTTCAAATTTCGAATTCTTCTGACTGCTTTCTCTGTAAAATTCAATCCCCTGGACGAGGGCACTGGCACAGTTTCCGACACCCACAATAGCAATTTGGATCGAGTTCTTTTTCATAAGGGTTTAACCTTTCCAGTCACATTCCCAATTTCTTCTAAGACAATCTAATTATCGTATTTCGTCTCAATTGTCAAGAAATTTGGAAAGAAGGATGTTCCAGAAGGGTCACCATTTTTCTTGACTTATCTGTTTATATTTGATAACTTCCGCAACAATTAGTTTTCGTCTGGATACCCTGATGTCAATGATCAAGAAAGGTAAGACAACATTTCTCCAACAACCTGTTCGACATTTAGATCCCAAAAAAACCCGGAGCCTTTTCGATCTGGTCCGGGCCTTTCAACACACTTCTTTTCAAAGCCGGAATGTCTTTAAATGTTTTGAAGTTTTCCGAAAGATGCTCGGTGATCCTGCCTGCGTGATCTTCATGGGTTTATCGGGAGCAATGATTCCGGGTGGGATGCGTCAGGTAATCTGCGATTTGATCGAGATGAAACTGGTCGATGTGATCGTCTCCACCGGCGCCAATATCTTCCATGACATCTTCGAGGGTTCTGGATATCGGCATTATGTGGGGTCCGAGGAAGGGGATGATGATGCCCTCCGGAGACATCGCATCGTACGAGTCTATGATGCCCTGATGGATGATCATGAAATCAATCAGGTGATTTACCTTCTTTCGAAGGTTCCGGGAGAGATAGAGGAGAGGGTGGTTTCCTCAAGACGGTATCTGGAGGTTCTGGGGAGACGCATCAAGGATGAAGGGTCCATCCTCCGAACCGCATCTCAATATGGGGTTCCCATCTTCGTCCCGGCCCTGAGTGACAGCTCCATTGGCATTGGCCTGACCTTTCTTCACGCTCGAAAGAAGGCTTCCCCTGATGGGCTTGTCATCGATCAGATTCAGGATAGCTATGAGATCGCTCAATTGAAGAAGGTGGCCTCGGTGACAGGAGCGATCTATATTGGAGGAGGGGTCCCGAAGAACTATATTCAACAACTGGGACCGGTAAGCGAACTTCTGTTTCAGAAAGAGAGCGGTCATCGATATGCCTTTCAGATCACCACCGACGATCCCAAATGGGGAGGGCTTTCCGGCTGCACTTTTGAGGAGGCGAAGTCCTGGGGAAAGATTGAGAAAGGATCGGCCTATGCCGCCGTGTATATGGATGCGACCGTTGCCCTTCCTCTTCTGGTCGGGGCCGTCCTTCAGGAAGGAAAGGTCTATCGAAAAAGGAAGAGACGCCGTTTTATCTGGAAGGGAGACCAACTGAAGTCTATCCGATTCGTTTAACACCCCTCGTTTTCCGACTCCACCCCTCCGGTCATTTAGATGTCTCCTATTTGCCTAGAAAATAAAAAAGAATAGCACGAATGACAGCGAATGACACGAATAGGTTTTATTCGTGAAATTCGTTCGCAGTGATCATTTTCATCATTCGTGGGTGCCCTCTGGGCATGATGAATTATTTAGGGAATAAAAGTC
>JBFMAE010000360.1:0-10203 GCA_040756085.1 Thermodesulfobacteriota bacterium
ACCAGAAGATTATATCCCAGCCTGTGTTCAAGCCTGCCCGAGTGGTGCCATGCATTTTGGTGACTTGAACGATCCTTTTAGTACCGTATCCAGACTCTCCAGAGAAAGAAGGGCGTTCCGCCTGTTGGAAGATCTGGGCACAGAACCGAAAGTCTTCTATCTCTCAGAAGGAATGTGATGGAAGAGAAACGATTGAAGCAAGAAGAGGATGCCATTCTTTTTGAACCTATCCTAAGGACGGGGAAAACTTATTACCTCACCCTCTCCATCCTCGTGGCGGTGATCTCGTGGGCTGTAGTGGCTTACTTGTTTCAATATCGGGAAGGGCTTGGGGTCACTGGATTGGCAAGGCCGATATTCTGGGGAGTCTATATCACCAACTTTGTTTTCTTCATCGGAATCAGCCATGCAGGGACCCTCATCTCTGCTATCCTCCGCCTTGCTAAGGCGGAATGGAGAAGGTCTATCACTAGATCCGCAGAGGTCATTACGGTACTTGTCCTCTTCTTCGGAGTGGGCAATATATTGATCGACCTGGGAAGGCCTGACCGGATGCTGAATATCATTCAGTATCCTCGATTTCAATCCCCTCTGCTGTGGGATGTCTCAAGTATTGGCCTCTATCTTACAGCCAGTTCCATTTACCTTTACTTCCCCTTGATCCCGGATATTGCCCTCCTCAGAGATCATGCTGGAAAATGGCAATGGTTTTACCGGATCTTAGCCCTTGGGTGGAATGGATCAGAGAGACAACACCGTCTGTTGGAAAAGGGTATTGCCTTCATGGCGATTCTCGTCATTCCAGTTGCTGTCTCTGTCCATACCGTGGTCTCTTTTGTCTTTGCTATGACCATTCAACCGATGTGGCATAGCGCCATCTTCGGCCCCTATTTCGTCTGCGGTGCCATCTTTTCAGGGATCGCCGCCTTGATCGTTGCGATGAATTTAATTCGAAAGGTTTACCACTTAGAAGATTATCTCCGGCCTATCCATTTTAACAATCTGGGGATCCTTCTCTTACTGATGACGCTCCTCTGGTTCTACTTCACATTTACCGAGTATCTTACCACCTATTACGGAGGGGAACCCGTCCATATGAGCATTTTCTGGACGAAGTTTACCGGAAGGTTTGCTCCCTATTTTTGGGGAATGTTTCTATTCTGTTTTGTCATCCCCCTGCCGATCCTCAGTTTCGGGAGAACCCGCACCCCCTTTGGGACGCTGATTGCTTCAGTTTCTGTTATTATTGGTATGTGGTTGGAGCGGTATGTGATTGTTGTACCCACATTAACGAATCCAAGGCTTCCAAATGAGGCGGTCCTATACTTTCCCACATGGGTCGAGTGGTCGATTCTGGCAGGCTGTATCTCCTTCTTCATCCTCCTCTATATGGTCTTCACCAAAATCTTTCCGATCGTGTCCATCTGGGAGGTGAGGGAAGGAAGGGAGAAGTCGATGGCCGAAGTGAGAGAAAGGATTAAAACCTACCTCCCTGGAATCGGGGTGGAATAGGAGGTTCCCAATACACAATAACCAAAATCACAATACCCAAATAATAACCAATGACTTAATGACCAATCACCGTTTTTATCTTTGAAAATAATTCGGTCATTGGTGATTGGAGCTTATTTGATGTTTGGTTATTAGGAATTGGTAATTGAAGATGAAGAGGTGAGTCTCGTATGAGCCGAAAAAATATACTTTTTATGATGGCCTTTATGGCAACCCTTATCTCTTCCGTTGCGTTGGCCCAGCTTCTCCCTGAAGATCCCGCCAAAGGGGCTCGCCTCTTTGCCAGCAAAGGGTGTGTAAGGTGCCATGCCCTCAAAGGTGAGGGAGGAAAGATCGGACCAGACTTTGGAAGAGTGGACCTGGGGGATAGCCAACTGGATCTGGCTGCAAAGCTCTGGAATCATATTCCTTCCATGATTTCGGGGATGGAGAGGGGGAAGATCATCAAACCCAATCTGACCGGGCAGGAATTTACAGAGATCTCCGCCTACCTTTACTTTCTCAAATTCTTTGACGAGCCTGGAAATCCTACACAAGGAAGATCCGTATTTAACGAAAAAGGTTGTGGAACGTGCCACCCTCTGATCGGAAAGGGCAAGGGGGGAGAGCCAGGCTTGGATGGTTTTTCGCAGAATATTTCTCCCGTTTTCTTAAGCCAAGTGATCTGGAATCATGGTCCAGATATGATTGCCCGTATGGTTCAACTTGGAATAAAGTGGCCTGAATTCAAGGGAACGGAGATGATGGATCTTTTAGAATATATCAAAGCCAACGCAAGAGGAGCAAAGGAAGCCACCTTCATCACACCAGGTAACCCAAGAGAGGGGAAACAGGTCTTCGCTTCAAAGGGTTGCATCAAATGCCACGCCATCAGAGGCGAAGGCGGAAAGGGAGGGGAGGATCTCAGAAAGAAGGCGAAGGAATTTTATAAAAGCCTGACACAGATCGCATCGAGCATGTGGAATAAAGGACCCACTGTTTTAGCCAAGATGGCTCAGACTCAACCCGGTATCCCGAAATTCACACCGAAGGAGATGGCGGATCTCGTTGCCTACCTTTACTTTCTCCATTTCATTGATGAGCCAGGAAATCCGACAAATGGGAAAAAGATCTTTTCAGAACAGGGATGTTCCAAATGTCATGGTCATGATGGAAAGCGAGGAATGTTAATGGATATCGATCTCTCAAAATACCAGAAGACCTCAAAGCCAATAGATATTGTTGCTGGTATCTGGAACCACAGCGGAGAGATTGATAAAGCTATAAAAGAGAAAGGAATCCCTTGGCCCCGATTCAAAAAAGGAGAGATGGCTGATCTCCTCGAATTCATCCGGACTTCTAAGAAGAAATAGAGAAGAAATAGGAAGGAACTGAAAATGAAACGGGTCTGCTTATGGATCTTAATCAGTTTCCTCTTTATAGAGGCAAATTTCATCTTTTGGAATCAAGGGATGGGAGCTGAAAAGAAAGTGGGGTATCTTCTCCCAGGGAATATCAAAGAGGGATGGAAGGTTTTCACAACAAAAAAATGTGGGGTATGCCATGCCATCTGGGGAGAGGGAGGGGAAGGAGGATCTGACCTCGGAACCCTCCCTGAATCTTATGTCAGTCCATCGCAGCTGGCAGCTCTAATGTGGAACCACGGGCCAGAGATGTGGGGAAAAATGGCGGCAAAAAAGATTCCATTCCACAAAATAGAGAAGAAAGAAATGGCCGATCTCTTCGCCTTCCTCTATTTCATCCGGTATATGGATGAACCCGGAAATCCAAAAAAAGGAAAAATATTAATGGAAACCAAGGCCTGCGGAAAATGCCATACCGTCAAGGAAGGGACAAAAGGAGATCTCAGCCGTTGGGGTATGTATGTGAATCCCATTCTTTGGGCCCAGATGATGTGGAACCACGGACCTCAGATGGAGGAGGAGATAAAGAAAAAAGGGCTTTCCTGGGTTGAATTCAAAGGAATTGAAATGGTTGATCTGATTGCTTATATTCGAAGACTCAGTTCTAAGGCGGAAAAGATCTACCTTTCGCCAGGGGACCCTCAATCGGGTGAGAAATGGTTTACTCAAAAAGGATGTATTCAGTGCCATGCTCCATCGGGAAAGCTCGATTTAAGCCGGAAGAAGGATTTTCCCAGAACCTTAGCTCAATTAGCAGGAATGATGTGGAACCATTCCCATGAAATGTGGAAAGGGATGAAAGAAAAGGGGATTGATCGCCCATTCCTCTCTCCCCAGGAGATGGCCGATCTTGTGGCTTACCTCTTTTCAACCCGATATTTTGATGAGCCAGGGGACCCTGATCGAGGGAAAATCGTCTTCAATAAAAAACAGTGCCATCTCTGCCATACGAAGGGGAAGACCCCAAATCTCGCTATTCTGAAAGGCCAGATCTCCCCTATCTTCATGGCCCAGACCATGTGGAATCATGGGTCCGAGATGCTGGAAAAGATGAGGAAGGCAAAGGTCTCTTGGCAGAAGATCGATGAAAAAGAGATGGTCGATCTCATGGAGTACCTCAATCGAGGAATGCCATAGGAGTTCCCTTTACCCTATTTTTGTGATCCATGTAGAAATGGAAAAGCTATTTCTTACGAAAGATTTGATGCAATTTCTCCCTAAGCTGTTTCCTGTCAATTTTTCCTTGGATGTGAAAGAGTCCAGGCGATGAGAGGACGGGAATTTCATACTTATAACGTTCATAGAGATTTGAGTCATCAAGAATATTTAGCTCCTCGACCTCGAGAGCATACTCTTTCTTCAATTGGTTCAGGTAGTTTCTCACTTCATCACAGAGAGAACATTTTGGTTTTGTATAGAACCTGATAAAAAGTACCATAAAGATGAAATCCTTTTGTTTCAAAAACCATCATAATAGGGAAGGAAGAGGATATCAAGCTCCTCGCCCTTGAATGGGTGGGAGGGTTAAAAAAGTACGAAAATATTGATGGCATAGCAGGAGAATAGAGATGGTCTCATCGGAGTGGTTAAAAAAGGCTGAATTGTTTGGGGCTCTTAACGAAACCCAGTTAAACACCTTATTATGCGATTCTTTTATCGAATCCTTCCCAGAGGGGAAAATAATCTTCCGCCAGGGAGACGAAGCGACCCGTCTCTATATCCTGATCGAAGGAATCATCGACCTAACCGTAAAGACCCACGAAAAGATAGACTTTATGACTTCCAAAATTGATAAAGAAGGTGCTGTTTTCGGAACCGCCTCTTTGATGGAACCTTATCAATACAATGTTACAGCCATCTGTTTAGAATCCTCAAAGGTGTTGACTATCGAAGCGGATCACGTCAAGAAAAGTATAGAAGAGGATCCCAGGATGGGAATGGAAATAATGAAGAGGCTGGCCTCTATCTATTTCAACCGGCTAAATGATATGCGTGCAGGAGTGAAAAGTCTTCTCAAGATCTTAAAACTGAAAACACCGTGAAACAGACCATGACCAAACGGTTTTTTGTTCAGATCCCTGACCAACGATGGTTCGAGGAGAATATCGGGTGCGAAAATGCATGCCCTGTCAACACCCGCGCCCCTCGATATATTTCGGCCATCGTGAAAGAAGACTTTGCCCAGGCCTTCGATATCAATAGGGAAGATAACCTCTTTCCTGCCATTTTAGGCCGCATCTGTGTCCATCCCTGTGAGGAGAAGTGTCGCAGGGGGCTCCTCATTGATCAACCCATTTCCATCTGTTCACTAAAAAGAGCCTCCGCTGACCATAAAGCTTCTTCCCCTCGCCATGAGCCGGTAATAAAAAAAAGAGACAAAAAAGTAGCTATCATTGGCGCGGGCCCCTCTGGGCTCTCTGCTGCCAATGATCTTGCAAGATTGGGTTATCTTGTCAGGATCTATGAGTCACTTCCCATTCCTGGTGGGATGCTCAATGTCGGAATTCCTCCCTACCGCCTTCCCAGGGAAGTGGTCAGTCAAGCCATTGAAGAAGTGAAGAGATTGCGAGTCGAGATTCTTACCGACACCCCTGTCGGCAAGGAGTTAAATTTAGAAAAATTAAGAAAGGAGTATGATGCCGTCTATATTGCTGCCGGCGCCCATAAGGCTGAAAAATTGGGGATTCCAGGAGAAGATCTTCAAGAAGTGATTCACGGTGTCACCTTCATGCGAATCGTGAATTTGAAAGAGGATCTGAAGATTGGCGATAGAGTGGCCGTGGTAGGAGGTGGAAATACGGCTATGGACACGGCACGCTCCTCTCTCCGATTAGGAGCAAAAGAGGTCTCCATCATTTATCGAAGGACGAGAGAGGAGATGCCTGTGGATCACAGAGAATTAGAGCAGGTGGAAGAAGAAGGGATTAAAGTTCATTACCTCACCTCTCCCGTCCGAGTTCTTACGAAAGATGGGATGAGGGTGTCTGGTCTTCAATGTATTCGAAATCGATTGGGAGAACCTGAAAAGGATGGTCGGAGAAGACCCATCCCCATCGATGGAACTGAATTTGACATCGATATTGATCTCCTCATCCCGGCAGTCAGCCAATCACCCGATATCTCCTTTTTGCCTGAAGAGATTGGTTTTGAAATTTCTAAATGGGACCGCTTGGCCGTCAATCCAGAAACCTTTGAGACTAATGTCCCAGGCATCTTTGCCGGTGGTGACTTTGTCACTGGCCCCAGGGATGTGATCCGTGTGATCGGCGACGGAAGAAAGGCAGCCCTCTCCATTCACTCCTACCTCAGTGGAACGAAGATTGAAAAGAGG
This sequence comes from Thermodesulfobacteriota bacterium, assembly GCA_040756085.1. Classification (GTDB taxonomy): domain Bacteria; phylum Desulfobacterota; class BSN033; order BSN033; family UBA1163; genus JBFMAE01. The sequence goes on from JBFMAE010000360.1 coordinate 6,247, forward strand.
CCAGCCTATTTCACTCCTGTCTCAGAGGTGGAGATCGAATTCGATCTGGAAAAGATCCCCCGGCAGAAGATGGAAACAATTCCTATTCAAGAACGAAATTCCATTTATAGAGAAGTGGAGTCAGGTCTTTCAAAGCATGTGGCGGTTCAAGAGGCAAAGCGATGTCTTCAATGCCACATCTTCACTATTTTCGATCGGACCAAATGTATCCTTTGTGGTAGCTGTGTAGATATCTGCCCGAAATATTGTTTCCGCATGGCAAGATTCGATGAAATTCAAGGGGATGAGGAACTTTCCACATTGGTTAGGTCGCTTTACCATGTCTCCTTAGAAGAAGCGGAGGAACTCAATCTGGCCACTGCCATGATTAAAGATGAATCCCGGTGTATCCAGTGTGGCCTCTGCGCCAAGAGATGCCCAACGGGTGCGATCACGATGGAAGAGTATCACCGTGAATCTAAATTTTACCGAGAGGCGGGAAGATGAGAAAAGGAATCCTTCAACGGATTACAGATTCCGAAGTGTGGCGATCGATTTTTAGAACTGGAGTACCTGATACAGATCTGAAGCGCTCGATGCTGATGTTTAATAACTTTTTTCTCCATATCTTTCCGGTGAAGATGAAACGCCATGGCCTTCGCTTCTGTTATACTTTTTGTCTGGGGGGAATCTCTTTCCTCCTCTTTATCATTCTCACTGTCACAGGTATCCTTCTGATGTTCCTTTACACACCCTCCATCGAAAGGGCCTACTTCGATATGCAAGCTTTAGCCCTCGTATTCAATGGGAAGATTTTAAGGAATCTCCATCGATGGGCTGCGCACGGAATGGTGGTTACGGTCTTTCTTCATATGGTCAGAGTATTCTATACTCGATCATACCGACCCCCTCGTGAGTTTAATTGGGTCATCGGCATTGGCCTCCTCATCATGACCCTCGCATTGAGTTATACAGGATACCTGCTTCCCTGGGATCAATTGGCTTATTGGGGGATCACGGTGGGAACAACCATCATGAGTTATACTCCCTTTCTTGGAAAAAATATCCGGTTCTTTCTTCTGGGAGCGGATGAGGTAGGCCATGAAGCATTGCTTCGTTTTTATGTGGTACATTGTGTTGAGCTTCCTTTTATAATCGGCGTTCTGATGGCTGTTCACTTCTGGAGAGTGAAGAAAGATGGGGGGATTTCAGGACCGCTCTAATTAATTCGGAATGCAAAGTTCGGAATAAAATATTCCGCAATCTGCATTCCGTACTCAATGTGAGGCGACTATGCCTACAAAAGATAGCGAAAAGGTCTTCATCAAAGATCCGAATAAAACGTATGGTCTGATGGAGATTGTGGATGGGACTTCGCCGATGGTGGAGAAGGCGCCCGAGGATACGGTGGAGACTTTTCCCCATTACATCATTCTCTTAACAATCTGCTCCTTAGCGGTCACCTTTATCCTCTTGATCATCTCCCTCTTATTCGACGCCCCTCTGGAAGACTTAGCGAACCCACTTGTGACTCCCAACCCAGGCAAGGCGCCCTGGTATTTTACAGGGATTCAAGAATTGATCCATTATACAACCAAACCAGTGATCCCTGCCATCATTATCCCCTTGCTCATTATCGTCTGGCTTTTTCTGATCCCTTATATTGATAGAACAGCAAAAACTCGACCTGGGATCTTTTTAAATCGGATCTTTGTGGGCGGGGAAAAAAGAAGAATACTCATTATCCTCTTTACAGCCTTTATTTTTGGAGCACTCATCTTTACAGTGATCGGCTCTTTATTTCGAGGTGAAAACTGGGGTTTTGTTCTCCCGTGGAAATGAAATGAATATCAAATGTCAAAGCTCAAAGTTCAAATGAAATCCAAAATCTAAATGATCAAAGCTTTTCTTTTTAGGATTTTTTACTCCTCTGACTATCGGAGGTCAAAAAACAAAATAGATACCCAATCGATGCACGATAAAAAAGCTATCTCCCGGAGAAAATTGATCGGTTATGCCTGGATTGCGGGGGGAGCCATAGTGATCGGGGAACTGATCGGTGGCACCTTTGCGTTTCTCTGGCCAAGAAAAAAGCAGGGGAAAGGTGAAAAGATCTTCATCGCAGGGAAAGTAAATGATTTTAAAGTGGGAGAGGTCATCTATTTTCGGAAAGAAAGGACCTATATACAGAGATTGGAAGGAGGTTTTTTAGCCTTTTCTGCTGTCTGCCCTCATCTACGATGCATCGTCAATTGGAATGAAGCGCTTAAAAAGTTTGAATGTCCTTGTCATGGTGCGAAATTCAATCGAAATGGAGAAGTCCTTGAAGGCCCTCCACCCCGTCCTTTAGACCTTTACAAACTCCAAATCGTGGAAGAAAAACTGGTCATCGACACGGCAAGTCCGATCGAGAGGAAAAAGTTTGAACCTTCTCAGGTTGTCAAGGGGTAGAGAATGGAAAAGAAAATCCTTTTGGCCATGATTTTGACAGTAGCCATTGCCGTTTTTCTTACTGTCTATTGGTTGCTGGAACCCCATCGTGTAAAGGTAGAGGCTGAACATATGAAATTGGAAGAGGCTAAAAAAGGGGAAAGCTTATATATGATACACTGCGCTGGATGCCATGGAGAGACCGGTGGTCCTCAAAAAAGGGTGAGGGCCATCAATTCCAAGAATTATCTCCAGGCCGTGGATGATACGATCCTTTATAAAATCATCGAACGGGGAATTCCACGAACAGGAATGTTTGCCCTCGGCGATAAAGAGGGAGGCCCGTTAAATCCGGAACAGATCAATCAATTGGTTGCTTTCATTCGAAGCTGGGAAAAGACAGCACCCGTTTTACCGGAGGAACCTCAGGCTAAAGAACGACCCTTCTTCGTACAGGAGGAAGCAGCTTATACAGGATCGGAATCTTGTATTGGATGCCATGATAGTCTCAATAAGAAACATATCGATGCTTGGAGAAGGTCCCCGATGACAAAAAATGCCTTTTTTCGAATTCAAAACGAATTGGATAAAACCAAATGTATCCCCTGCCATGCTACTGGATATGACCCTGAAAAGAAGACTTTTCAAGAGGAGAACGTGGGATGTGAGGCCTGCCATGGCCCTGGTGAAAAGTACCAAGATATGATGACGGGAAAGGATGCTCTTGAAGGCGGAAAGATTGCCCGAGAGAACGGTCTCAAGTCCTGCACTCGATGCCACAGGGCCCATATACGAAAGGACGAACATATCGCATTGGCAAGGAAAGGATTGCTTGCCTATCCATAAAACCGTGGGACTTGATTTTCTCTGAAGTTATGTGTTAGCAAAAGGTAAAAAAACGTAGTTAGCCTTAGGGGGGTGAACGGAAAAAATCCGTTCACCTTTTTTGTTCTTTACCCCGTATAATCCCGAAAGCCCCAGCCTTCAGACTGGGGATGAAGGCAATTTCAAATCTAAAGATAAAGAAAGGCCCCGTCCTTTAGGGCGGGGATTTACGGGGTTTACATAAAGGGAGTGAAATCGGTTTTGAGTTTAAAAAACTTTGACGAAGGGGGGGATTTGATGAAAAAATTAATGGGATTTAAATTGCCAATTTTTCTTTCTGTTTTAATCTTCATTAACACTGGGGAATCATCAAAAATCTTTAGAAAGGAGGGATGAGGAAGATGGAAGGTGGGATTATTTTTCTTATCGTAGTTATCGTGTTAATTTTAGTGGCTTTAGCCATCAAAATTGTTAAGCAGTATCAGCGTGGGGTAGTGCTCCGTTTTGGGCGGCTGGTCAGAACAAGGGACCCAGGGTTCAATGTGATTATCCCCATCGTGGACCGAATGGCCAAGGTTAGTCTTCGTGTTGCCACCACGGTGCTTGAACCTCAGGAAGTAATTACCAAGGACAATGTGACCGTCAAGGTGGATGCAGTAGTCTACTATATGGTGATAGACCCGGTGAAGGCAGTAATTAATGTTGAAGATTATCGGCAAGCTA
>JBFMAE010000361.1:0-10328 GCA_040756085.1 Thermodesulfobacteriota bacterium
CAAAGAGTGGAATCCAAGTTTTCAAGGCCGATGTATTCGATAATCGGGATGTAGATATGACCCCTCAATTGATCAAGATTCAAAAGGATGTCAAAGAAAAGAACATTCAGGCAATGGTACTCTATGGCCCAGGTTTTGTTGCAGGGGTCATTGCAAAAAACATGAAGCAACTGGGAATGACCCTGCCTGTTGTAGGCAATCATGCCATGGCCATGCAACCTACCCTAGGCGTAGGCGGCGAGGCTGTGAACGGATTCGTATTTCCTTCTGGAAAGATTATTGTGAAGGATGAACTTGACGATAAGGATCCTCAGAAGAAGGTGATCATCGATTTTGCCAATCGGTTCAAAGCAAAATATAACCGAGAGCCGACTACATTTGCGGGGCATGCCTACGATGCGATACACATCCTGTCCAATGCGTTAAGAACCTCTGGAGGAGATCGAGGAAAGTTGAGAGATGGGATTGAGAAGACCCGTAATTTCATAGGGATTGACGGGATATTTACCTTTTCTCCAAAAGATCATGACGGTTTGACAAAGGAAGCTCTGATCTGGGTTCTGATCAAAAATGTTCAGTTCACACTATTAAAAGAATAAGCTTTAGGGCTGGCTCATAATCGAGATGAACATTGATCAAATCATTCAAACCCTCATTTCCGGGTTGACGGGAGGAGCAGTATACTCCCTTGTGGCTTTGGGGTTTGTTATTATTAACAAATCCTCCAACATCATTAACTTCGCCCAGGGCGAATTTGTCATGCTCGGTGGGGTAATCATGTTCTCCTTATTGGGAAAATTCAAGATGCCCTATTTTGCGGCTGCTCTGTTAACAGTAGGCTTTGTCATAGTGATCGGGGCCTGTATGGAGAGATTGGTTATCAGACCCTTGAGAGAGACCCCCCTCTTTATTAAAATCATGGCCACGCTCGGGATTTCAATCTTCATTCGGAATACCAGTATGCTCATCTGGGGGAGGGATCCGATCTCCTTCCCCCCGATCTCTCAATCCCTCCAAATCTCTTTTTGGGGATTAATTTTCCCCACCCAAAGCCTCTGGGCATTGGGTTTAACCGGTCTACTCTTGATCGGGCTATTCTACTTTTTCAAGTGCACGTTGTTTGGAAAGGCAATCCGAGCTTGTGCAGCAGACCCCCAAGCCGCAAGACTTTTCGGAATTGATCAGAATAAGATTGTGGAGTTCTCCTTCGGTTTGAGTGCAGGGATCGGCGGCCTTGCTGGTGTTTTCATCACACCCATTTTTTTTACCAGTTACAACGTAGGCATCATGCTGGGTTTAAAGGGATTCGTGGCCGCAGTCATCGGAGGTTGGGGAACAAGTACAGGAGCTGTAGCAGGAGGGCTTCTCTTGGGATTGTTGGAGGCTTTTGGCGTCAGTTTCATATCCTCCGGGTATAAAAATGCCATTGCTTTTTTGATCTTATTGTTCATTCTTTATTGGAAACCAACTGGTATTTTGCCTCTGCCAAAATGGGAAAGGGTTTAGCATTGCTCCAAAGGAAAGAACTGGTAATGGGGGTTGCCGTTTTAATCATTTTGCCATGGCTAAGCCCCAATTTGTATATTGTTAATATCATGGTCCTTTGGGCAATTTATTCCATTATTTCACTTGGTCTCAGCCTATTCTTCGGCTACGCGGGGCAGATTTCTTTAGGGCACGCCGCTTTCTTTGGAATCGGAGCCTATTCCACAGCCATATTGACCACGGATATCAACTTTCCTGCCTGGCCAGCTTTTGGCATCTCTGTGGCTTTTACTGCATTCATTGCTTTCTTGATCGGATTGCCTATTCTAAAGTTGAAAGAACACTTTTTAGCCTTAGCCACTCTTGGCTTTGGTGAAATTCTTTCTGTGGTCTTGAACGAAGCTCGTTTCATTACACATGGGACGACTGGCATCACAGATATTCCCTCTCTATCCATTGGAAGCTTTTCTTTTGATGGTTATATAAAAATGTACTACTTGGCTTGGTTTATCTTAATGTCTTTATTATTTTTTTCCCATAAACTCATCCACTCCCGGGTAGGCCGTACCCTCTGTTCTCTTTCTACCAGCGAGGTGGCAGCATCTTGCCTTGGGATCGATACTCAAAAATATAAATTGAATATCTTTATATTGAGCGCAGTTTATGCGGCCATCGCTGGCAACCTTTATGCTTTCTCCATTAATGCCGTCTCCCCTTCCACCTTCGACTTAAGTTTATCTATTCTTCTTATTATGATGGTCATCATCGGAGGACTGGGAAATTTATGGGGTGCAGTCATTGGTGCGGGAGTCTTAACTTGGCTTTCCGAATTTCTTAGCTCCTATCAAGAATACAGCTTGACAATTTATGGTTTTCTGCTAATTATCTTACTCCTCTTCATGCCAAAAGGGGTTATTGTTGGATCGAAGGATATCATAGGTAGGCTGAAAAGAAGCTGGCCCAATTAGGTGACGAAAGATAAAGCAACATCAAAAGTAATCTTTCAATTAACACGGAGTTGCAAATCCTTCTGTGACCTCTCTGATCCTCTGAGTAAACGAAAAAAAATTAGTGGAAAGGCTTGGCGTAAATAATGGGTGGTTACAAGGAGTGGGATACCCGGGCTTGTACGGTACGTATACTGGTCAAGGATTAATTTAAGTAAAAAAGTAAAAATAAAAGAGATTGCAATTTTGCAATCCCTTTATAAGAAGTGGATTAACAAATAAAAGATTTTTATTTACTCTTTTCTTTAGAAGGTTTTTTCTTTGTTTTCTCTTTCTTTCTTTCCCTTGGGGGCTTCTTTTTCTTCTTTTTTCACCTTCTTTTCTTTCTTCTCTTTTCCTTTTGTCTTTTCTTTATCCTTTTCTTGCTTTTCACCCTTTTCTTTCTTTTTGGGAGTTACTTTTTCAAGGACTTCTTTGGCTTTCTTAAGCGCCGATTTCTTTTTCTCCTCGGGTGCTGTATAAGTAACCAATTCGACGAGGGAGAGGGGAGCTGCATCCCCCTGCCGCCACCCCATTTTATAGATCCGGGTATAGCCTCCCTCCCGGTCTTTCAACTTGGGGGCAATTTCATCAAAGAGTTTCTTAACGATCCCCTTGTCTCGAAGAAAGGCAAAGGCCCGCCTTCGGGCATGAAGGGTATTTTTCTTTGCCAACGTGATGATCTTGTCTGCCCAACGCCGGAGCTCTTTTCCCTTCGCCAGAGTAGTTCTTATCCGTTCATGTTGAAGCAATGAAACGAGCATATTACGGAACATCAACTCCCGGTGTTGAGTGTGGCGACTAAATTTCCTGCCAGCGACACGATGCCTCATCCATCCCTCCTATCCAATCGCTCCTGATTCGATCTCCTCCTTGGTTGTCTTGGGAGGCCAATTCTCCAACCTCATCCCTAAGCCGAGTCCCATCTCGGCCAAGATTTCCTTGATCTCGTTGAGGGATTTACGACCAAAATTCTTGGTGGCCAGGATTTCTGCTTCTGTCTTTTGAACCAAATCTCCGATCAGCTTGATGTTCGCATGTTTCAAACAGTTGGCAGACCGGACAGAGAGCTCCAACTCATCCACGCTCCGGAAGAGATTTTCGTTCAATGTTTCTCTCTCTTCTCGATCTCCAAAAATCGTCATTTCTTCCTCTTCCTCTTCCTCAAAAATGATGAAAATGGATAGTTGGTCTTTTAGAATCTTTGCTGCACGCGCAACGGCCTCCTCCGGATTCAAACTTCCATCCGTCCAGACCTCCAGGGTCAGCTTGTCATAATCCGTGATCTGCCCTACCCTGGCATTGGTGACGGTGTAGTTCACCTTCTTAATCGGTGAGAAGATGGTATCGATGGGGAGAGTTCCGATCGGCTGATTTTCCTCCTTGTTCCGCTCCGCGGGAACATAACCCCTTCCCAACTTAACGACCATTTCCATGGAGAGTTTACTGTCTCTGGAAAGCGTGGCGATGTGATGATCCGGGTTAAGTATTTCCACCGCATCGCCCGCCTGGATATCTCCCGCCTTGAGGATTTTGGGACCTTCCGTCTTCACTCGAATCGTTTTTGGGCCCTCGGTATGAAGTTTCAGCCTCACCTCTTTGAGATTGAGGATAATCTCTGTGACATCCTCTTTGACCCCCGGGATGGTGGAAAATTCGTGAAGCACCCCATCAATTTTTACCGATGTGATCGCTGCCCCTTGCAGGGAAGAAAGGAGAATGCGTCGAAGAGAATTTCCGATCGTGATCCCAAAACCCCTTTCAAAAGGCTCCGCGGTGAACTTCCCGTAAAAGGGGGTTAATGTTTCTTTTTCCACTTCCAACCGTTTGGGTCGAATGAGGTCTTTCGAGCTTTTTTGATACATATTGCCTCCCCTGAAGGTTAACCCCGTTGTTGTAAGACTATCGATATCCGAAATGAACAAACTTTTTTAAATCTTGAATGACCCCTGTTTCTTTGATCGATAGGTTATCTTAATGACGGGGTAAAGGGTTTGAACTCCTTATTTTGAATACAACTCAACAATCAACTTCTCCTGTATCGGGATGGTGATATCCTCCCGTGCCGGCAAGGCCTTCACATTCCCCTTCATCTTTTCCTTATCCAATTCCAGCCATTGAGGAACGCCTCGCCGGGCCACCCCTTCCAAAGCCTCTAAGATGCGGACGACCTTCTTACTCTTCTCCCGCAGCTCAATGACATCGCCTGGTTTGACGAGATAGGAGGGAATGTTCACCTTGGACTGGTTGACCAGGAAGTGACTGTGTTTTACAAGCTGGCGCGCTTCATTTCTCGAATTGGCAAAACCCAGTCGGTAAACCGTGTTGTCCAATCTCCGTTCCAGAAGCGAGAGGAGGATTTCCCCGGTGATGCCTTTCTGCCGGTCTGCCTCTTTGAAGGTGTTGCGGAACTGGTTTTCCAAGATCCCATACAGCCTTTTGACCTTCTGCTTTTCGCGCATCTGGGCCCCATAGTCTGAGAACTTTTTTCGACTCTGACCATGCTGCCCAGGAGGATAATTCCTCCGTTCGATGGCGCACTTCTCCGTATAGCACCTCTCCCCCTTGAGAAAGAGTTTGAGATTTTCTCTCCGACACAACCGACAAACCGATTTCGTGTATCTCGCCAATGCTAACCTCCTGTTTAACTAAGTTAAACTGATTACAAAGATTAAAATACTACTCGTTTTACCTGACAACTTTTATTACAGCACCCAATTATACGTTTCGTAATTGAATCTTTCTTTTCCATCTGTGTAATTTAGGCCTGAATCAGTGTAATCAGACATCGTCATACCCTTCTCCGTTTAGGAGGGCGACATCCGTTGTGGGGAATAGGTGTGACATCCTTGATGAGGTGCACCCTCAGGCCGGCCGCTTGAAGAGATCGCAGAGCAGATTCTCTCCCCGCTCCTGGACCCTTGACATAGACATCGATGGATCGAACGCCATGCTCCATCGCCTTTTTTGCAGCATTCTCCGCTGCCAGTTGAGCAGCAAAAGGGGTACTTTTTCTGGAGCCTTTGAAGCCCTGTGTGCCAGCACTGGACCAGGTGATCACATTTCCCTCTTGATCGGTGATGGTGATAATGGTGTTGTTGAACGTCGACTGGATATGTGCAATCCCCATCTGAATATTCTTCTTAACCTTCTTTTTCTTTATTCCCTGCCCCTTGGGCATATCTCCTCCTTTACCCTTTTAGAAAGGAAATCTCTTCGTGTTTCAAATCCGAAATCCCTGCCTGCGCCTGCCTGCGATAGGCAGGGCAGGCAGGCGAATTTCGAAACTTTCACCCTGTTAAGCAATTCTGTTAGAAATTGATGCCCCACTCTTCCGGAAAAGTCGTAAAATCAAACCAGAACCGAGTCGCCTGAGTACTTAACAGGGCAGGCAAATTCAATATTCTAATTTTCCAAATTCTAAACTCTTCGTTTGGATCATTCGTATTTTGGAATTCGTGCTTGTTTCGCCTGCCTGCCGGTAGGCAGGGATTTTCGTGCTTCGAATTTAGGATTTGATCCACCTTGACCTATTCCTTCTCTTTTTTCTTCCCGACGATGGCTCGACGCGGTCCTTTTCGTGTCCTGGCGTTGGTGTGAGTCCTTTGGCCGTGAACAGGCAGAGATTTCCGATGGCGAAGTCCCCGGTAGGAGCCGATATCCATTAATCGTTTAATGTTAGTGACCACCTCCCGTCTGCGATCTCCTTCCACCTTGTATTCCTGTTCCAGAATGTCCCGGAGGCGGACCACCTCTCCTTCGGTCAACTTGTTGACCTTGGTATCCCTGTTGATGTTTGCTTTTTCGAGAATTTTATTGGAAGAGGGTCTTCCAATCCCATAGATATACGTGAGGGCGATCTCCACCCGTTTATCTTTTGGAAGATCGACTCCTGCAATACGTGCCATATGGTGCTCCTTCGTCGCTGTTTGAGGATTAAGGATCGCTATGCTCGAGGTTTAAGGCAAAAGATTTTCTAGCCTCCAACCTAAAGTCCCACCAAAGGCGGGACGCTCCTCTAACCCTTCATTTAGCCTTGCCGTTGTTTGTGTTTGGGGTTTTCACAGATCACACGGATTACCCCTTTTCGTTTTACAATTTTACACTTATCACAGATTTTTTTGACCGAAGCCCTAACTTTCACCGTCTCTACCCTGTTTTTGAAGAAATTTAATTCAAACTTTCAAATCCCCCCATCCGTCCGACGCCATAGTCTGGCCTGCCTGCACGACCTGCTCGCCGAACCTGCCTTCGCCGAAACGCTTCGTGCAGGCAAGCAAGTTCTCTGGCAGGCGAGAGCGTTTCGGCGAAGGCAGGCTTTGGACAGCGGCGCCCCCCTTCCTGCCTACCGCAGGCAGGTGCTAAAGGGGGTGAAGATGGATTATCTATTTCTCCCGGAAAATTATTCTGCCCCGGGTGAGATCATAGGGTGACAATTCCACTGTCACTTTATCCCCGGGGAGGATCTTGATGAAGTGCATTCTCATCTTTCCAGAAATATGGGCCAGCACCTTGTGCCCATTTTCCAACTCCACTCGAAACATGGCATTGGGAAGGGTTTCCAAGACCTTCCCCTCCACCTGGATGGCTTCCTCCTTTGGCATAGCCTCTCCAATCCCCCTTAACCGGATGTGCCTTCTAATTGACGAGCGATTCGTTCAAAAATTTGATCCTGTCCCCCTACGCCCTGAATGGTGCGAAGCGTGTTTTTATTCTGGTAATACTGGATGAGCGGAGCGGTCTGACGCTGATACTCCTTCAACCGTGTTCGGATAGTTTCCTCCTTGTCATCTTCCCTCTGATAAAGCGTTCCACTACACCGATCACAAATCCCTTCCTGCTTGGGGGGTTGAAAAAGAAGGTGAAACATCGCCCCACAGTTTTTGCAGGTCCTCCTTCCGGTGAGCCGACGCACGAGTTCTTCGGGGTCCACTTCAATATTGATGACGTGGTCAATCGACTTCCCTATTTTGACAAGGATGGGTTGGAGCGCCTCTGCCTGAGCAATCGTTCTCGGAAACCCATCAAGGATGAAACCCGGTTGACAATCCGGTACCCTCAACCGCTCATCGATGATCCCGATGACGATTTCATCCGGAACGAGTTGTCCTTGGTCCATAAATCCCTTTGCCTTCATTCCCAAAGGGGTGCTCTCTTTTACAGCTGCCCTTAAAATATCTCCGGTAGAGATCTGGGGAATGCGATAACGTTCGACGATCCTCTGTGCCTGAGTGCCCTTTCCCGCCCCCGGAGGGCCTAATAAAATAAGATTCACTTAAAATCCTTTGCTTAAAAAACAGCATGCTCCTGCTGTTACCGGATGTGAAATTCCAATCACCAAATCCCAAATTCCAAATAATATCCAATCACCAAATGACTTCTTTATAATTTCGGTCATTGGGACTTGGGTCATTATTTGGATATTGGTGCTTGGAATTTGGTGCTTCATAGCCTTTACCCCCGTCTCCCTTTCAATCTTCCTTTTTTCATCAACCCTTCGTAGTGTCTCGTCAGCATGTGGGCTTCAATCTGTTGAACCGTGTCCAGGGCTACACCGACCACGATCAGCAAGGCCGTTCCTCCAAAATAGAAAGGGACATTGAATCTCCCGATCAGAATGGTGGGCAGGACGCAGATGGCGGAGACATATATGGCTCCTCCAAGAGTGATTCGAGTGAGCACTTTGTCAATATACTCAGAGGTTTTCTGCCCGGGTCGAATGCCCGGGATGTAACCGCCAAACTTCTTCATATTTTCGGCCACATCGTTTGGGTTGAAGGTGACCGCGGTATAAAAATAGCAGAAGAAGATGATGAATCCAACATAGAGAAGATTATAAAGGAGGGCACCGGGGCCCAGGCTATGGAGAACCGACTGAATCCAGGGATATTCGTCGAGAAGGGGTTTCGGTAAAAAGTTGGCGATCGTCAATGGAAACATCAGTATCGAAGAAGCGAAGATGGGAGGGATGACGCCCGAAGTGTTGAGCTTGAGGGGGAGATGGGTGCTCTGCCCGCCATAAACCTTCCTCCCCACGATCCGTTTGGCATATTGGACAGGCAGCCTGCGCTGGCCGGTTTCAACAAAGATGATCACCGCGACCACCAGGACCATGATGATGATCAAGACCAGGATGGTGATGATATTCATCTGTCCCACTCTGAACAATTCATAGGTGCCGGCAATGGCATTGGGCATTCTGGCGACTATTCCTGCAAAGATGATCAGGGAGATGCCATTCCCAATTCCCCTCTCTGTAATCTGCTCACCCAACCACATGATGAAGGCAGTGCCAGCGGTAAGTGTGATCACGGTCATGATCCGGAAGGACCATCCCGGAATGAGGACGATCATCTCACCGGCTGCTCCCCTCATATTCTCCAAGCCGACTGCAATCCCGAACCCCTGGATCATGCTGAGAATCACCGTTCCATAACGAGTATATTGGACGATCTTTTTCCTGCCGATCTCCCCTTCTTTCTGGAGACGTTCGAGATAGGGGATGACGACGGTGAGCAGCTGGAGGATGATGGAGGCGCTGATATAGGGCATGATGCCCAGAGCAAAGACGGAGAGCCTTTCTAATGCCCCTCCGGAAAACATATCGATGAGGCTAAAGAGAGTGCCCCTTGCCTGTTCGAAGAAGGAGGCGAGGGCATCTCCATTAATTCCAGGGGTAGGAATATGGACACCGACCCGATAAACCGCCAGAAAGAAAAAGGTGAACAGGATCCTCCGTTTCAGTTCCGGTATCTTAAAGATGTTCTGGGCTCCTGAAATCATGAGCCGACGACCTCCACCCTTCCTGAGGCAGCCTCCACCTTTTTAAGCGCAGCCTTGCTTGCTTGGTGCACACGGATGACCAATGGGTGCTCGAGCTCTCCGTCGGAGAGAAGTTTCACCGCATCCCCCTTTTTTCGAAGGCCCGATTGTTCCAGGAGATCGGGTTCCACTACAGTATCTCTGGGGAAACGGTTGAGGTCTCCCACATGGATGATGGAAAATCGTTTTTTAAAAGGATTACGGAAACCCCTCTTGGGAAGACGTCGCTGGAGGGGCATCTGACCTCCCTCAAAACCGGCCTTCGTTCCCCCACCGGAACGGGCATTCTGACCTTTGGCTCCCCGACAGGCGGTTTTGCCATGGCCGGATCCAGGCCCTCTTCCCACACGTTTTTTCTTTCTTCTTGCTCCCTTTGGAGGTTTCAGCTCTTCCAATCTCATCCGCTTTTCCCTTCAGATCAATCCATCACTTCTAACAGATGGATCACACGATGAATCATTCCTCGAATCTCGGGTTGGTCCGGCAAGGTGAGGGTTTGATGGAGTCGTTTAAATCCTAGGCCCTCAATAGCCTTCCTCTGGCCTTCGGGTCGTCCGATCACACTCCTTTTCCATTTGACCGTGATCGTTTTTCCCTCTTTCTTCTTGGTCCTTTTCATACTCGAACCCCTTCATTGTCTTCTGCTTTCTCACGCCTCTTTTCAATGACCTCTTCCGGAACCTTCAGTTGGTTGATCGCTTGCAGGGTGGCTTTGATGAGGTTGTAAGGATTGTTCGATCCCAGAGACTTCGTCAGGATGTTTTGAATCCCGGCCGATTCGGCAATCGCCCTGACGGAGGCACCGGCGATGACGCCCGTTCCCTCGGAGGCAGGCTTTAAGAGAACCTTTGCTGCGCCAAATTTTCCCATCACTTCGTAGGGGATCGTCTTATTAACAATGGGAACATAGATCAGGCTGCGTTTCGCATGTTCAATGCCCTTGCGGATGGCCTCGGGGACTTCATTAGCTTTTCCCAGTCCGCTCCCCACATAGCCTTTCCCGTCCCCCACCACCACCAAGGCGCTGAAGCTGAA
>JBFMAE010000362.1:0-10602 GCA_040756085.1 Thermodesulfobacteriota bacterium
TTTAAGTCTCTTTTTGCTATTAGGATAGAGTTTAATGGTTGATCTTTCAGTAGAAATTGGAGGTGTACGATTTAAAAATCCAATCGTTGTTGGCTCCGCCACACCTACCATGAACGCTCAAGGGATGAGGAAAGGAATCGATGGAGGCGCAGGGGCAGTAATTGCCAAATCTCTGTTTGGAGAATCCGGAAAATTGGGAAGACAATTTCCAAGACCCCGTTTCAAGCTCTTCGATTACAGGGAGTTTCCGGGATATCCGGATAAATTTCCTCATTCCTTCACGCTGCGATCCCTCGAAGAGTGTTCTACCTTTGACTATGATGCTTATATGAAAGACATCAATCAAGCCAAAGAACTTATAAAGGATGCAGGTGTGATCATTGCTAGCCTCTCGGGTGCAACAATGGACGAGTGGATTACAATGTGTCAGATGGTTAACGAGACAAAGGCTGATTTTGTTGAACTGAATAACTCCTGCCCTTTCGCTGCGGATATGGGGGTCAAGATGGGGGCGGGAGCGGTTGACCTTACTTACCAGTTTGTAAAGGCTTGCAAGGAAGTCTTAAAAAAGCCCTTCAGCGTCAAAATCACGCCTCAAACGAATGACCCAGTAGCAGTAGCAAAACAGGTAGAGCAAGCTGGGGCTAATGCAGTGAATATGTCTTTCAGGCTCTCTGGAATCATGATTGATATTGAGACAGCCAGGCCTATTCAGTTTGGTTCACAAGGGGGCTATGGAGGCCCTTACCTCATTGGCTACGGATTGAAACTGGTGAGCCAGGCGGCGAAAGAATTGAAAATTCCGATTATTGCTGGCTTGGGGACCTGGGATTGGCAAGACATCATTCGTTATATCATGGTTGGAGCGACCTTGGTACAATCCGGTGTTGGAATCATGCTCCAAGGTTACAAAGTGTCGGAGAGATGGCTAAATAATATTTTAGCATGGATGGAGGCAAAAGGGTATCAGAATATCGACGAGATCCGGGGCATTGCCCTTGGCAATATTATTAAGACTGCTGACGTCCCACGAAAGCCCTCGAATGTCGGGATGGTGATCGATACCACAAAGTGTACACGATGTGGCGTCTGCTTGCGGAGCTGTTTCTATGATGCCATTGCCTTAACCAAAGTTGGTGCAATCATTAATCGAAAGAAATGTGATGTCTGCGGCATGTGCGCTGAGGTCTGCCCAACTTATGCTCCCACTCTGACAGGGAACTGAAAGGAAAAACTTTGGAAGTTCTAACAACAGACGTATTAGTGATTGGGGGAGGAGGGGCAGGAAGCCGGGCCGCCTATGAGGCCAAACGGGCTGAGCCCGGCCTGAAAGTGACCATAGTCATGGATGGCCGCTGGGGTATCTGTGGGAGTACATGTTTTTCTGCCTCGGAGGCTTTGGGAATCAACGCTCCCCTGAATATGGCTGGAGATGGAGATTCTCCAGAGATATTCCTTCAGGATATCTTGGAGACAGGCCTTGGGCTTTCTGATCCGAAGCTCGGCTGCCTCATTGCCTACGAATCTGGTGACAGAATTCGTGAATTGATCGAACTTGGGGTACACTTCAACTCCCATAAGGGAAAGATCCTCCAGAAGAAACTTTCTGGATGCACAAAGTCAAGGTCATTATCAAAAGGGGGTCGGACTGGAATTGCAATCGTCACAGCCTTGAAAAAGGCAGCCCTAAGACTTGGTGTGGAGGCCATCGAAGGAATCCGATTGGTTGATCTGATAACTGATGGAGAAGGAGTCTTCGGAGCTTTGGGAATCCATCGGGGGAAAGAGATACGAATCTTAGCTCGTGCTGTTATATTAGCTTGTGGAGGTGCAGGAAGAATATTCCCGCACAATATCAATCCTACTTCTCTTCACGGAGATGGGTTTGCTATGGCTTATCGTGCAGGGGCGATCTTAACCAATATGGAATTTATCCAGATCGGGCCCGGTGTCGTTTATCCAAAGATGAAATTTATCATCCATTCCCACATGTGGAATTTTCATCCTCGTTTGAGGAACAGTTTGGGAAAGGAATTCCTTTCTGACTACCTTCCGGCTGGAATGTCCAAAGATGAAATCCTTTCACTTAAATCGATGTCCTTTCCTTTTTCGGTTCGGACAGTCGCTCGATATGTTGACATTGCTATATCAAAAGAAATCCTTGCAGGTAGGAATTCGCCGCATGGAGGAGTGCTCTTTGATGTCACCCACGTCTCAGAGGCTGACCTCTCGGCCAAATCTCCAGTAACGTTTCAGGCATTTCTGAGAAATGGCATAAACCTTTCTAAGGAATTGATCGAAATTGCACCATTGGTTCAAAGTTTCAATGGGGGAGTCAAGATCAATGAAGATGGAGCCACAAATATCCCTGGCCTTTTTGCCGCTGGAGAGGTGTCAGGTGGCGTTCACGGTGCCGACCGGCCGGGGGGAAATAATCTGACAGATTCTCAGGTTTTTGGGTATCGAGGAGGGAGGGCAGCAGCCAAGTTTGCCGCTCAAAGAACAAGGAAACCTCCTCAAGAAATCCCTAATCATCGGTCTATTTCACTAAATAAACCAAAAGGAATCTCGCAAATTCAGAAGGCGATAGGGAATTCGCTCATGGTAGTGAGGTCGGGCTATGGCTTAGAAGAATTACTCCAAAGAGTGAACCAATTTCGGGAAGAGAACCCCTTGATGGATCTTGGGATGGAAAATTTCCTCCTCGTTACAGAGATGATTGCTCGATCTGCGCTACTCCGTGCAGAAAGCCGAGGTGTCCACTATCGTGAGGATTACCCAGAAAGCAGTTCTTCCTTTTTGAAAAGGACCCATATCCAAAAAAAAGAAGATCAAAGCATGAAGGCATTTCTGGCGAATTAATCAGTAAGTGCGTGAGGTAATAGCATTTAAGGCGGCCTGTAAGGATTGAACATGAATGCCGATGAGTTTGACAAAACATATCGAAGGCGCTTAGAGAGGCTTTCCACGACTAATCTTTCTGATGCGTTGGATAAGATTGGGCTAAAAGGGGCTGTGATTGGGATTCGGCCCTTTTTTGGAATGCCGAAGGTGATCGGCCGTGCCGTCACCATCAAAATGACTGCAGTAGGGATGGTAAAATCGAAAAGACATCTCGGGATTGATGCCATTGCCTCGGCCAATGTCGGAGATGTCATTACCATTGATAACCGGGGAGATATTCATAACAACTGCTGGGGAGAGATCCTCTCCTGTGCAGCCAAGGCGAAGGGAATCTCTGGCGTCTTCATCGATGGAGCTGCGCGGGATATAGAAGCCTGTCAGGAAATGGGTTTCCCGGTCTTCGCACGGGGAGTCGTCCCCATCACAGCACGAGGGAGGATCATACAGGAGGATTATAACTGTTTAATCCGGCTCGGAGATGTCCAAGTCCGACCCGGTGACATCCTGGTAGGAGATGTTAATGGAATTATCGTCATTCCTGTTGAGGCGGTCGCCGAAGTGCTTTCGGAGGCAGAAAAGATCCTTGAAAAAGAGGAATTGATGAAAGCGGATATCCTTGCAGGAATGGATATTTTAGAGGTAGATAGAAAATATAATTACGAGCAGATGCTTAAGAAGTAGAGGGAGGGACAAGCTATGGAAATTTTAAGGACAGATAGAAATGTGATCCAGGAGTTTCTATCTCTTTCCACAGCGACGATTTCAGATGCCCTCGACCGATTCGGCCTGAGAGGGGGATGTGAAGGTATTCTTCCCATTGTTCCAGGCGCAAAGATGGCAGGTTCTGCTTTTACGGTCCGTTATGTTCCTGTAGGAGAGGTCAAAGGCACAGTCGGAGATTATATCGATTTGGCTCAGCCTGGAGATGTCATTGTCCTCGACAATGATGGCCGAATGGATTGTACGGTTTGGGGCGATATCCTTACTTTGACGGCTAAGCTGAAAGACATTGCCGGAACGGTGATTGATGGAGTCTGTCGAGATGTCCCCAATATATTGAGAGAACAGTACCCGGTCTTTTCTCGGGGGAGATTCATGATGACAGGAAAAGATCGGGTGATGGTAGAGGCGATGCACGTTACTGTTTCCATCGGAAGGGTCCAGGTCAAACCAGGGGATATCCTTGTGGGGGATGACAGTGGGGTCGTCGTCATTCCCTGGGAAAAGGCTTCAGAGGTCTTAAGGATGGCTCAGGAAATCGAAAAGGTTGAAACCCTTATCGAAGATGCTGTTCGGAGCGGCCTCTCTTTGAAGGAGGCGAGGGAGAAGTACCGTTATCACTCCTTGCAGTCCAAGAAATAAGGATTGAAACATTCCTATGAGGCTCCTATGTCCAGATTTTCTGATGAGCCTGCTGTTAAAAAATTGCTTCCTTTATTTAGCTCCAATCCCTGGAAACCTTATACCCTGAGTGAATTGATCCAAATCGCGGAAACCCATGATCTTCCTTTAAGTCATCATATTGTGGCTCAGGCCATGGTGCAGGAGGAGCTTTCCTATGAAGCCCTCCTCAAAAGCGTCATGGATGCATTCCAACATAATCTCAAGGCTTGTGAAATCGGTCTCTCACATGGTAAAAGTTTTCTCTTAGGATCGGTGGCTTCAGAGCTTTCCCAGGAGAACCGCAGGAGACCCGCTTTGATCAATGATGAACTGATTAACCGTGCCCTCACCTATACCCTGGCTACCGAGGTAGGAAATCACGAAGTTGGCTTGAGGCCTTGCGCTGGGACCGGAGATTCATGTCCCTATACTGGACTAATCCGATCTCTTCTCGAATATCCTTACCCCTGGGAGCGAATCGCTCAAGTGACTGCACTCATCTTGAAGATTGGAAGCTTCTTTCGAGTAGGTAAATTAACAACGGGTTGCAACATGGAGGGATTAGGGGCAGGAGCTGCAGCAACCGCGGCTGCGCTGACCGACCTCAGGGGCGGAACAGCAGTTCAAGTGGGAAAGGCTATCGTCCTTGCACTCTCTCCTACCCTTGCCGTTCCATGCACTCCTCGTGTCATGGTACCCGGTCTCTGCGCCACCCACATCACCGGAGCAATCCTTATTGGGAATCAAGCTTCCAACCTCGTCCTCAAGACATCCCTTCCCGTCCTTACTGATGTCGATGTGATGCTGGCGTTAGCGGCCCGTGTTCATAAAGAGGTCGCCTCTGTGATTACACCCCTCAATATTCACTACCTTCGCCCTTTCTTTGAAAAGAACTCTGATGTGGAAAAGCTTATTCCTGACAGCGTTCACCAGAAAGAGGAACAAGAAAAGAAGGAGGTTCTGGAGGAAGCTCGAGCAGAAGTTCGCAAGTTGGCTGCTCAGGGCGGTTCTATCTCCCAGGCTTTGGGCGATGTGGTCATCGGTGGAAGCAGTCTGGCTGTCGGCTCCCCGACAAACATGGGAAGGATTTGTCACGAACTGGTTCAGGGGAAGATTATAGGAATTCGGATTGAGTTGACACTCGATCTTTTTTCGAGAAGAGCCATCAATGTACCGGGGATCTTAATGGGAGCGCTGTATGGGGTCAACACCCAGGATATTGAAAGTTATCGAGAGGTCATGCCAGATGTACTCCATCGAAAAATACCAGTAGAACTAATCCAGGTTGAAGAACCAGAGGTTCAGCGAATTTGGATTCAAGCCACAGAACAGAACGCAATGGTCGATTCACGGAATCGAGGGGGAGGCAGGATCTCGATCAATGACGCCCTCCCTTCCCGCCAGGAAGCGCTTGCTGCTGCTAAACGTTTAGGGATTGTGGTTGTCCCATGAAGACAAAAGGAAAACAAATGGACCCGCACGTGATTAAAGACATTCCTCGACCCTCTCCACATCTTATCAGGAAACTGACAAGTTTTGAAACGGCTACCGTCCATGAAGCCTCTGGTGGAAAGGGTGCCCTTACAAGTGACATAAAACCAATTGATCGTAATAGTCGTCTATATGGTCCATCGCTTACCGTCTTCTGCCGGCCTGGAGATAATCTTATCATCCACAAGGCCATTTACGTCGCAGAACCGGGAGACGTCCTTGTCGTAACTGCAGGAGGATATGTTGAAGCGGGCCCCTGGGGAGAAATTATGACAATAGCAGCTCAGGCAAGAGGCATTGCAGGGTTGATTATTGACGGTTCCGTACGAGATTCGAGTTTCATCATCGAGTCGAAGTTTCCGGTCTTTTCAAGGGGCTTATCCATTAAGGGCACCTCCAAGGAATGCTTAGGACTAATAAACTACCCGATCTGTATCGGTGGTGTAACCATTCATCCTGGAGATGTCGTTTTAGGTGATGCTGATGGAGTGGTTGTGGTGGCTTACCAAGATTTACCTATAGTTTTAGAAAAGTGCAAGCTCCGTAAGGAAAAGGAAGAAAAAATCAAACAGGAGCTCAAAATGGGGAAGTCAACCCTTGAACTCTATGGGTTTGATCAGATTCTTCAAACAAAGGGACTAAAGGAAGCATAGATTTCCGAGAATTAAAGGACAAAATTGAAATGACCGCATCAAAGATTCATCCTTTCTTCTCTCCCAAAAAGATCCCTTTCGGCCTTAACTCAATAAAAGAATTGGGAGTTGAAGCTAAGGCATTGGGTGGATCAAAGGCTATAATCGTAACTGACTCAGGGGTTATTAAGGCAGGACTGATTGATTTTATTAAACCTTCTCTCGAGTCCCAAAATGTCTCCTACATTATTTATGATAAGGTAACACCTGATCCTCCAACGACTGTCGTGGATGAATGCGTCCAATGGATTAAGGAGCATGGGATAGACATGGTCATTGGCTTCGGAGGAGGGAGTTCTCTTGATACGGCTAAAGGGGCTGCCATCATGGCGGTGAACCATGGGACAATCCTCGACTACTGCGGTAAATCCCTTGTTCCCAAACCGGGCCTCCCCAAAATATTAGTCCCCACCACTGCAGGAACAGGAAGTGAGGTGACGAATGTTTTGATTATAATTTCCGAAAAGGAAAGAATGAAGCGGGCACTCTACAGCGATTATGCCCTTGCCGATGTTGCTATAGTCGATCCCATGCTCACCCTTTCCATGCCGCCAGCGGTCACTGCTGACACGGGGATGGATGCCCTCGTCCATGCCATTGAAACTTTTGTGGCTACAACCGCTACTCCCTTTTCAAACATTTTGGCCATTGAAGCTATTCGCCTCATTGCTAAAAACCTACCGATCGTTTATGCTAAGGGCGAGTGTCTGGAGGCACGTTATCACATGGTTTTGGGTTCTCTCTTGGCTGGACTCGCTTTCGGTAGTGGTGGGTTAGGTGCTGTCCATGCATTGGCCTATCCATTGAGCACAATATATCACCTCTCCCATGGTAGAACCAATGCCATGATGTTGCCTCATGTGATGGCTTTCAACTTCATCGGAGGAGTTGAGAAGTATGGAAAGATTGCTGAGGCTATGGGAGCAAGAATGGAAAGGTTATCCTCCATCGAAAGAGCAAAAGCCTCAATAATTGAGGTGAGAAGTCTTCTAAGCCAAGTCGAAATATCATACCAATTAAAAGATTATGGAATCAAAAAAGAGGATATTTCCCAATTGACTATGGAGGGAATGAAGTATTCGAGGCTATTCATTCCGAACCCAAGGAATTTAAACGAGGAAGATGTCAAAAAAATTTATACCGAGGCCTGGCAATCTTATGGATCAGATTGAAGGGAAAGCTAAACTTTTTCTCGATTTTGAGGACCGTCTTACCCTTCATGATGCTTTGGTCATCTGCCGATTCTATCGAGACCTCTTTGCCTGGGACGGGTTGAAGAAAATTATTAAAGGAACAACTGGAATGAATCTCAATGAGGTTGAGTTAAAAAAGATTGCCTCCAATATTATTAACCTCACGAGGCGATTCAATCTGAGAGAAGGAATGACCCAAAAAGATGATATTCTTCCTAAAAGATTACTTGAAGAGAAGATAGGGGAAAAGAATTAACTGCGGGTGATCTAAATCTGATGATCCAGGAATACTATCACCTTCGAGGTTGGAACAACGAAGGAATCCCTTTAGAATAATAAATGATTTTCCTCTTCAAGGGTTGGTAATTCAAATAATATATAATGTCATGGGTATCAAAACCATCTAAACCTTTTTGTATCTTCTCCATTCTCTCCTGCCTCTTCACCCTCTCTATGTTTTACCGTGTCTCCACAGCGGTCATTGCTCCCAATCTCATTCAGGATTTAGGGCTCAATGCGGAAACCCTCGGCATCCTGGGAGGCGCTTACTTCTACTCCTTTGCCCTGCTTCAGATCCCGATGGGTCCGATGCTCGATCGAATCGGTCCCCGCTTCGTCATTACCTTCTTCCCTTTGATCGGGGCTTTGGGTGCTTTTCTCTTCGCTTTTGGAGAGTCCTTTACTGCAGTCCTCTGGGGAAGGATTCTGATTGGAATAGGAATGGCTTCTATCTTGATGGGATCGATGAAAGTTTTCACCCTATGGTTTCCCGCAGAGAGGTTTGCAACCCTTACGGGCCTCATCCTTTCGGTCGGAACATTGGGCAATATCTTTGCCGCCTCTCCGTTGGCCTTTCTGGCTTCCACGATAGGGTGGAGGATGACCTTCATCCTTGCCACCGTCATCACAACTCTCCTCGCCTTCCTCTTCTTCTGGGCCGCAGGCGGAGAAAAAGGGGAAGAGACACCTCCTGTCTCCTCCTCTGAACCTGAGATAGGAATTCTTCAGTCGATCCGTCTGATCTTAACATCCCTTGCTTTCTGGCAGATGAGTATCGTTGCCTTTTTCAGATACGGAACCTTCGTTGGCCTCCAGGGTTTGTGGCTGGGCCCCTATCTGATCGATACCAGGGGATACACCCCTGTTCAAACGGGTAATGTGCTCATCCTGTTGGCTATTGGAACGATTGTGGGAGGTCCCATTGCAGGCCGGCTCTCCGATCGTGTCTTTCATTCGAGAAAAGGTGTTGCCCTGTGGGGACTGAGTCTTTATTGTCTCAGTCTTTTTCCCCTCATCGGAGTATTGAAGATTCAGAATCCCTTATGGTACGGCTTTATCTTCTTTTTTGTCGGTTTTTTCAGCAGCTTCGGGATGATCATATACTCTCATGCAAAGGAACTCTTTCCCCTCACCATATCAGGCACGGTGATGACATTGGTCAATTTCTTCACCATGGCTGGAGGGGCCATTTTCATGCCGGCCATGGGAAGGATCATCGAGTTCTTCCCCCGTATCAATCATGCCTATCCAGCCGAGGCATATCACCTTTCCTTCCTCATCTGCTTCCTGGGGATGGCCGCAAGCGTGATCTTTTATGCCTTCTCGAAACGAGAGTAGTTCGGTGTTCGGAGTTCAGAGTTCGGAGACTCCGAACTAATATCTCCGAACTATAAAATTTATTTTTCGGGCGGGAAGGTCATCTGGCCTCCGTAGTAACCCAGAATCGTGACGAACGGTAGAAGCTGGTGATCCTAAAAGAATGAGTTTGAAAGAGGAAAGAGAGAAGAATAAAAAGAGAGTCAGCCATTAAAAGGCAATAGGAAGGTGGACGACCATCTTGTTGTCGTTGCCAATCTGAAAGAAGCAGGGATGAATTAATCCTTTAACGAAGAAATCTGGACAATATCCAGCTTACAATGGTGATTAGAATCGAACCAAACACCGCACCCCAAAAACCGTTGACATGAAATCCCCTCACCAACGCTGAAACCAACCAGAGCATCAAACCATTGATGATCAGGAGGAAAAGTCCCAGAGTCAATACGGTGAGAGGGAGTGTGAAAAAGACCAGGATGGGACGGATGACGGCGTTGACGATCCCAAGGAGAAAGGCAGCGACCAGGGCTGCCCAAAGTGCATCTACCCAGATCAACTTCGGAAAGAGATAGGCGATGATCAGAATCGCCACCATGTTGATGATCAAACGAACAATCAAGACCATGACTCCTCCAATGAATTTGTGGATCATTCCTTTAGGGAATGCTTTTTGAAGAAATTTCAGATCACTTCATTGGCATCCATATCCAGACTTATTCTGCCAATGAGCCGTTCTCCCAGATATTGATAACCATTGGGCCAGGTGTGGCCACCGCCTTCGATGGCATAGAGAATCACTTCGGTTCCTTCTCTGCCCTGACCATAAACTTCCCGCCGCACCCGGGTGCCATCCTGTGGGTCCTTATCCGGCTCCCAGGAGATGACGGGTGAAGGAGAACACTGGTTACGACTGACCCAGAACTTGACCGTACCCGAAGTAGATAAGACCTTCCCGAACCTCAGTTGACCTAATCTGATCTCCCCCCCTTCCCCATGATAGATCATGATTCTTCTGAGTATCTATCGCTGCTCCTTAATATATATGTTTTAAATTCATCGCAGGTCAAGATATTTCTAACGGATAAGCTCCAGGCCTTTCGGACGCAGATTTTTGGAATTGTAATGCCTCACTCATCCGGGGAATCGAGCAGGGGTGTCGGAGAAAATCTTATAGCGGAAACCTCAGCTTGTCCCTTGACTGCAGAATGCCCCGAACATTGGGAAGACTGTACTGTAATGGAGGAGGTTACCTATGCCAACCATCATTTCAGATCATCCGCTTGATAAGATTTTCGGAGATATTCCTGCTCGATTGCCGGCATTCCCCCACGCTTCAGTGAGGC
>JBFMAE010000363.1:0-2767 GCA_040756085.1 Thermodesulfobacteriota bacterium
TGCTCAGAAGGGATCAAACCAACGATCCCCTGGCTTTATGATTATAAACTCGATTTCAGGTTCAAGTAGAAATCGAAAACTGGAGTTGAATGTAAAATAAATTACATCATTAAAATCTCTGCGAAAGTGGGAATCCGGAAGGGAAATATTGGATTCCTGCTTCCCTGCCTACCGCAGGCAGGCGCAGGAATGACTTTTTAAGGAAACGAACTTCTGACTCACCATAATTAATCTTAGGAGGAGTGCTAAAGCTCGTCGATGGTATCTTCGATCTTTTTCTGGAGGGTTTCATCGAAGTTTCCCTTTCTCCACTCCCAACTGGCATCGATTTCGGTTCGGGTCAGTTCCACTTCTTTTCTCCTTCTCATTTTGGAAAGGGTGATGATATAAGAGAAGTCTATTTTCCTCAGACTATCGATTGCTACCCTGGGGTCCTTTTGTTGAATCAGGGAGCCAACCAGACGCTTCACCTCTCCTTTATCATCAAAGATGCCGAGTCCTTCAAACCGATCATTTCTCATCGATTAACCCTTATTTCGCCCCTAACCTTTCCCGTCCGGCGCCAAAGTCTGGCCTGCCTGCACGAAGCGTTTCGGCGAAGGCAGGCTTTGGACGGCGGCGCCCTCTCCCTAAAGGGGAGAGAAATAGGGGGAGGGGGATCTCAGGCCTTCTTAAATTCGTAGGTGATCCGGTCATTTGGAAGTTTGACCACGATATATTTCAATTCCATACCGATGGCGACTTCTTCCTCTTTAATCTCTTTACTCAACCGGCCGAACACTTTTGCCTTATTTTCGAATTCGACCAGGGCAATGGTATAGGGCAGGTCCGCCTCAAAACCGGTGGGAGCATAGATGAGGGTGGAGTAAGAGATCAGTTTTCCCTTCCCAGTGATTTCTGACCATTCCATATGACTGGAGAGGCAATGAGGACAATCTGTTCTCGGTGGAAAATAAAAAGTCCCGCAGCCTTTGCAGCTGGTCCCCGCCAGAACTCCTTTTTCTAAGTAATCGACAAAGGGTGCAGCTTTTGTTTGAGATGTGAAACTGACTGTTCCAAACCGTTCAAATCCCATTGGATTACCTCCCGGATAAAAGAGTAAAACTCGAAGTACTAAATTCGAAATTCGAAACAATATCGAATGACCAAAATTCAAAACAAATGATTACTAAAGTTTAGGTCATTGTAAAATTGGAATTTTGAATTTGTTTCGCCCTGTTAAATACATGTTTATGCACCTTGGTTTGATTTATCACGATGATCTCGAAGAGCGAAAACCTCAATTCGGAGAAACTTATTTAACAGGGTGAAGATTTCGATATTCGGATTTCGGATTTATCCATTTATTCTCTCCCCAGAATGGTCACATTACCATAGACGCCCACGCCACCGATGTTATGGACAAGGCCGATTTCCGGATCCTTAACCTGCATCTCCCCTGCTTCCCCCCGTAGTTGAAGGACGATGGTACGAATCTGTGAACCCCCTGTGGCACCAATGGGATGGCCTTTGGAGAGAAGGCCGCCATCCGCATTGACAGGAATTTTTCCGCCAATATAGGTTTCCTTGCTCCGTATCAGATCTTTTCCCTCCCCTGGCTTGGCGAATCCCAGATCTTCATAAGCCATCAACTCAGCGATGGTGAAACAGTCGTGAACCTCTGCGACACCGATGTCCTGAGGCGTCACCCCAGCCATCTGATAGGCCTGTTTGGAAGCCTCCCGGGCACAACTCAACCCGGTCAGGGATTCCCTTCCGCTCATGGTGATGGGAGCAGTGGCAGCTCCCACCCCAAGAATCCAGACCGGTTTCTTGGAAATCGATGTTGCCATCTCTTTGTCAGCGACGATCATACAGGAAGCCCCATCGGCGTTCGCACAGCAGTCGAACCGCTTGAGGGGGGTGGAGACGACATCCGCCGTCATGATCTGTTCGAGGGTGACTCCTTTCTGATAGACCGCCTTCTTGTTGATCATCCCATAGGTTCCAGCCTTCACCCGAATCAGGGCTAAATCCTCACTGGTGGTCCCATATCGTTGGAAATGGGCCCTGGCATGCATGGCATAATAGGCGGGCATCATGGTTCCGAAGGGGGCCTCCCACATAATGTCCGATCCTCTCCCCATTCGTTCCTGGGAGTCCGCAGAACTGATTTCAGACATCTTCTGGAATCCCAATACGAGAATCGCCCGATGAAGACCTGATTTGACCAGAGAATAAGCTACCCGGAGTCCTGAACTGGAAGAAGAGCAAACCGTCTCAATATAGAACGTAGGCTTCGGGTTGAGACCGAGATACTCAGCAACGGTTCCGGCAGGGGTGCGCTGTTTATCATATTCCGGAGCTGAACAGATGATCGAAGCATCGATTTCCTTAGCCGTTAGTCCGGCATCCAACATCGCCTCTTTATACGCATCGAAAGCCAGTTCTCGGATGGATCCTTCGTAGCCCCGGACAAAAGCAGTCTGACCAACACCGACAATCGCTACATCTTTCATCAAAGACCTCCCTTTTACCCCTCACCCGCTCCGTCGCTAAAGCTCTGGAGCGTCAGCGACCACCCTCTCCCCTTGGGGGAGAAAAAAAAGGGTGAGGGAATTAATAGATTGTAAAAATAAATGAGAGTTTATTTTTTTGTCAAGTGATTTTTTGAGAGCTCTGAAAATGTGTTAAAAATCGAAGAGCTCTTTGATTATAAGATTAAAACCCGATTACAAAGAATAAATTCTCGTAAAGAGAAATCTGTAAAATCTTAAATAATCTGTGT
>JBFMAE010000364.1:0-27774 GCA_040756085.1 Thermodesulfobacteriota bacterium
CTGGGATAATCCAAAGGTTGAGTCCTCTTTCTCATCTCCGAATAAGATCTCACCCGTTCAAGGATCTCCTCTTTTCTTCCCTCCTTTAACTGAAACCGTCCTTTGAGGATGATCCAGGAAGGTGGAAGGGCCAATGTTCGATAAGAAAATTTCAACCTTGCCCGAGATTTTTCCACTACTTTGCCATCCTCCTTCATCAAGCTGATAGAGAGTAATACATCCTTTAATTCCATCCCCCAGGCACCCGCATTCATCGCCAAACCGCCTCCAACCGTTCCTGGGATTCCGAAGAAGGGTTCGAGTCCTTTGAGCTCCTTCTGAATGGAGAATTGGACGAGCCTTTGAAGGGAGAGACCAGCTTCGGCTTCTACCACATCTCCATCCACCTTCACTTTTTTCATCCCTTGAGTCAGGCTGATCACCCATCCACGAATCCCTTTATCTCCCACGATGAGATTCGTCCCTTTTCCCAAAACGAAGTAAGGAATCTTTTTTCTCTTGGCGTATTGGACAACCTTCCTCAATTCATCAACATCTTTTGGAAAGAAGAGGCTATCTGCAGGCCCTCCCACCTTAATCGAGGTGCATTGCCTCATGGGTACATCGAACAGAACCCTTCCCTTGATCAAACCCAATGCCCCTTTCTTAAAATCCCTGTTCATCCGCTTCGCGTGATGAGTTCGGAGCTTCTATTTATATCTCCGAACTCCCTGCCTGCGGCAGGCAGGCGAACTAATTACTCCGAACTATTTAATCGGTTCATCAATTCCTCTGAAACCTGCCAGATATCTCCTGCACCCAAAGTGATCACGAGGTCCCCCGGTGTGATGACGCGGAGAAGATAGTCAACGATCTCCTTCTTATCAGCCAAATAGGCCACGTCCTTATGACCATATTCCCGGATTCCCTCGAAGAGTGCCTTCGCCTCCACTCCCTCAATCCGGTCCTCTCCCGCCGGATAGATGTCGGTGAGGATGAGAATGTCTGCATCATAAAAAGCAGTCAGAAAATCATGAAACAGGGCCTGGGTTCGGGTAAACCGATGGGGTTGAAACACGGCGACAATCCTTTTTCCCCAACCGGTCCGTGCTGCCCTCAGGGTGGCCATGATCTCGACCGGATGATGGCCATAGTCGTCTACGATGAGAACCCCCTTCTTCTCCCCTTTGACCTGGAACCGCCTCTGAATCCCGCTGAAATCGCTCAGCGTCTCCTGAACGGTTTGAAAGGGAATATCGAGTTCAAAAGCGGTGGCCACAGTGGCCAAGGCATTATAAACATTGTGGAGCCCTGGCATCTGTATCTTCAGCCTGCCCACTTCCCGACCATGGTGGAGCACATCAAAGGTGGTACAAAGTCCTTCAAAGACTATCTCCCTCGCCTGAAAATCGGCCTGAGTGGTCAACCCATAAGTAGTGAACCGCTTCTTCAACCTCGGGATGAGGCTTTGGATGTTGGGATGATCGAGACAGAGGATAACCAATCCGAAAAAGGGAACCTTATCCAAAAAACTGAGAAAGGTCTCTTTGATCTCCTCGATCCCTTTATAGTAATCCAGATGCTCCGGGTCGATGCTGGTAACTACTGCAATCGTCGGAATCAGTTTGATAAAAGAACCATCGCTCTCGTCAGCCTCTGCCACCAGGAATTCACCCTGGCCGAGCTTGGCATTGCTTCCGATGCTGTTGAGTCTCCCACCGATGACGACTGTGGGGTCGAGCCCTCCAGCCGCCAGAACCGTGGCAATGAAGGAGGTGGTCGTCGTCTTTCCATGGGTTCCTGCAATGGCGACCCCGACCTTCATCCGCATCAATTCTGCCAGCATCTCCGCACGAGGAATCACGGGGATGAGCCTCTGCTCAGCCACTTCGACTTCAGGGTTGTTTAGCCGAACCGCAGAGGAGACCACCACGACATCTGCCTCCTTCACATTCTCTCTCCGGTGGCCATAGTAGATTTCGCACCCCAGGGCTTCGAGCCTTCGGGTAACCTCCGTCTCCTTGAGATCCGAACCGCTGATGTGATAGCCCAGATTGAGCAAAACCTCAGCAATCCCGCTCATGCCGATTCCGCCGATCCCCACAAAATGGATATGTTGAATCCGTCCTCTTCGATACATCTTCGTCTCTCTCGTCTATCTGGTTTATTCGGTCTATTTTGTTTATTTAGTTTATTGAGTTAACGAAATAGACGAAAAAGATCAAATAGACTAAACAGACCTTTCCTTATTTTCCAATCAACGCATAACAGTGATCCACAATCTCCTGAGCTGCCCTCGGCCGACTCATCTGTCCCATGGCCTTCTCCATCCTCGTCCGTTCCTCTGGATGTCCGTAAAGGTGGAGAATGGTTTGGGCCAACAATGTTCCATTCAATGCTTCGTCCCGGATCATCCTCGCTGCTCCCTGGTCTACCAATCTCTGTGCGTTCATCAACTGGTGATGGTGGGCTGCATGAGGATAAGGGATGAGGATAACCGCCTTTCCACAAACTGCTAATTCCGAAATCGTGCTCGCCCCTGCCCTGCAGATGACCAGATTGGAGATCTGGTAATAGGTGGCCATGTCCTCGAAGAAAGATCTCACCAATGCCTCAAATCCTTTCTCCTGATAACCTTTCGAAACGAACTCGAAATCCGCATTTCCGGTTTGATGAATAAATTTCAGAGAAAGCTTCTTCTCCTGAAGCAGGCTCAGAGCCTCCATCATGGCCACATTGATCCGATGGGCACCCGCACTCCCTCCGAAGACAAAAACCGTAAATCGATCCCCCTCTTTCATCTCCGCGTCTTCTTTTCCTGCCGAGACGGATGTAAAAAATTCCTTTCTGATAGGATTCCCGGTTACAACGGTCTTCTTCTCGGGAAAGTATTTCCTCGTCTCTTCGAAGGAGACAAAGATTTTTTGACTGAACCATTTCAGGATGCGGTTGGTCATCCCTGGCATCACATTCTGTTCGTGGATGGCCCTCTTGGTCCTGAGAAGGAATGCAGCCAATAGAGCTGGGCCGGAAGCATATCCTCCTACACCCAAAACAATCTGAGGACGAAAATCCTTCAAGATCGACATCGCCTCTGAGATGGCTTTTGGAAGGCTCCAAATCGCTTTTACCTTTTCCAGAAGGGACCTTCCTTTCAGGGGGCTGGCCTGGATCGTTCTCAAAGGAAATTTTCCTCCGGCCAATACCCTTGCCTCGATTCCTTTCTTTGTTCCGATGAATAAGACTTCATTCCCCATCTCCCTTTCAACGAATGCCTCAGCAATTGCCATGCCCGGAAAAAGATGACCTCCCGTGCCACCTCCGGCAATCACACACCTCATCTCCGTTCCATATGAGTCGAAAGGTGAAGAAGAATTCCCACCCCGGCT
This sequence comes from Thermodesulfobacteriota bacterium, assembly GCA_040756085.1. Lineage (GTDB taxonomy): Bacteria > Desulfobacterota > BSN033 > BSN033 > UBA1163 > JBFMAE01. The sequence goes on from JBFMAE010000364.1 coordinate 3,369, forward strand.
AAATTAGCGATCAACGATGTCCCCCCATAACTGACCATGGGGAGGGTCAATCCTTTTGTTGGAAGTAGCCCCAGAACGACCCCCATATTGATCACTGCCTGAAGGGAGATCATCAAAGTAATACCCAATGCCAGATAAGCACCAAAACGATCTTCGAGGGAAAGCCCGATATGAACCCCTCTCAGGGTCAGAATGAAAAAGAGAAGCACCACAACCATCGCCCCAACCAATCCCAGCTCCTCCCCGATGACAGAAAAGATAAAATCCGTATGGGGGGCAGGAAGAAAGAAGAGTTTCTGCCTTCCCTCCCCCAGCCCCAATCCGAAGAGGCCCCCTGAACCAAAGGAGAGAAACGATTGGATGATCTGGAAACTTGTGCCAGTCGGGTCATCCCAGGGCCGGATGAAACCCATCAGCCTTCGATAACGGTACCCCACATTCATCAAAAAATAATAGACCACCGGAGTGGCAAGCAACAGGGCACCGACGATGTAGATCACCCTGGCCCCACTGATGAAGAGAAGGAGAAAAACCATCGCTGCCATGAAGAGAGCTGCTCCAAAATCGGGTTCCTTCGCCACCAGAGCAATGACAAGACCGGAGAAAAGGACCGTGGGAAGAAATCCAAAAGAGAAGCTCCGAATCTTCTCCTCCTTCTTGGTCAAAAAATAAGCCAAAAAGATGATCAACCCTAACTTGGCAAATTCCGAGGGTTGAAAGGAGAAGGTCTGGATCTTCAACCAACGCATCGATCCACCCACCCGATGCCCGATCCCCGGGATCAACACAGCGATCAAAAGAAGAATGGAAAGGATGAGTATAGGATAGGCAAACCGTTTCAGAATCTCATAAGGCAAAAACATCATGAGGATCATCAGAACGAAACCGATCCCTGCGTAGAGTGCCTGCCTCTTCAAAAAGTAGTAAGGATCCCCGAAACGGTCTCCGGCGATGATGGCACTCGTGCTATAAACCATCACAATCCCGATACCCACTAAGGCAAGCGTCACAATCAATAGGATGAAGTCGAACCTTCTTTTTCCTTTCATCTTTTTGAGTCCGTCATTCGGAGCTCGGAACTTTTAATTTTATCTTACCTCTCCGAACTACCTGCCTGCGGTAGGCAGGCGAATTAATCACTCCCAACTTCCAGCCGATGAACCACCTCTTTGAAAACCTTTCCCCTCTCCTTGTAATCTCTGAACATATCGAAACTCGAACAGGCTGGTGAGAGGAGGACCACTTCCCCTTTCTTTGCCATCTGATAGGCGAGGAGCACTGCATCTTCCAGGGTCTTTGCCATAGCCGTATCCGTCAACGCTCCGAGTTCCCGGTTCATTCTCTCCTTAGCTTCTCCGATAAGGATCAGCCTTTTGACCCGACTCTGAATCATTTCTCTGAGAGGGCTTAAGTCCCCTTGTTTATCCCTTCCCCCTGCAATCAGGATCACGGGTTCCCTGAAACTCTGAAGGGATTTGACCACCGAACCAACATTCGTTCCCTTTGAATCATTGTAGTAGTGGACCCCCCCGATCTCCCGGACAAATTCAAGACGATGCTCAAGACCCTCAAACCGATCCAGAACGGTTTCGATCTCTTTTTTTAAACAACCGGAGAGCCTGGCAGCGGTGAGGGCTGCCATCATATTCTCCACATTATGGATCCCCTTCAAGCGAACGTTGGCTAGCGAATAGCTCTCCTCTTTTTCTCCGAGCCTGAAGGTGATGGTTTGGCCATTGGAGAAAGTCCCCTCCTCGAGGTTCTCCTCCAGGCTGAAAAGGACTTTTTTCGCTTTCACCCTTTCTCCACACTTCATCACCACGGGATCATCTCTGTTGAGAACGGCCACATCCCCGGAATGCTGATTCGAAAAAATTCGGGCCTTCGCCTCAATATAGTCTGCATATCGGGGGTAACGATCTAGATGGTCCTCGGTAATATTGAGGAGAATAGAGATCCGGGGACGAAAGTCTTCGATCGCCTCCAGCTGAAAACTGGAGATCTCAACCACCAATACTTCCCATCGATCTCCCCCATCTGCAAAGAGGATCAACGGGTCTCCCACGTTGCCTCCCACGCCCACCTTCTTTCCATCTTCCTTCAGCATCTCACCGATGAGGAGTGTTGCGGTCGTCTTCCCGTTCGTCCCGGTCACCGCGATGATGGGGATGTCGATAAAATGGTAAGCCAGTTCGATCTCACTGATGACTCGAATTCCCTTCTTCAACGCCTTTTGAATCGGTTCGATGCTCAAGTCAACTCCTGGGCTCACCACAATGAGGTCTGCTTTGAGAAAGGTCTCTGTCTGATGGCCGCCCCATTCCATGGGAATCTCCATCCCTTCCAGTCCCTGAACCGTTTCCCTCATCTCTTCTTTCGGTTTCACCTCCGTGGTGCTCACCATCGACCCCTTCGTCTTAAGGAATTTTACTGTTGCCACTCCTGTCCTGGCCAGACCCACCACCAATACCTTTCTGCCTGCGAGATCCATAAAAAACGTTATCCGTGTCTCGTGTTCAAAAATTCCTAATCCACCAGTTGGGAAAAAGTTCCAAAAGGTAGTTGGATGTGTTGAGAAACCTTTACAGCGGCACCTTTGAATATTTTATTACTCAGTTTCCAAACATATTGCAGAGATCACCTCAAGCGACATCGCATCTTACCCATAGAACATATTAAAGAACCGCTTGGTAAAGGTTTAGAAGCACATCCAACTACCTTTTCAATGCAACTGAGTTTATCCATCACTCTCAAATCCCCCAACCTCCCTTTGGGATGGGGTGAGGGGGGATTACCTCAACTTCAATGTGCTGATCGCCACCAGCCCAAGAATGATGCCGATGATCCAGAATCGGACGATGATCTTGGGTTCGGCCCAGCCTTTCAACTCAAAGTGGTGATGAATGGGTGCCATTCGGAAAACCCGTTTCTTCCTCAACCGATAAGAGATGACCTGGATGATGACTGAAAGGGCCTCGATCACAAAAATCCCGCCAACGATCACCAAGAGGATCTCCTGTTTGGCGATCACCGCAATCGTTCCCAGTGCGGCGCCCAAGGCCAGAGAGCCGACATCGCCCATAAAGACCTGAGCGGGATAGGTATTGAACCAGAGGAAACCCAGACCGGATCCGACCAGGGCACCGCAAAAAATCGTCAACTCCCCGCTGCCTTTGACGAAGGGGATCTGGAGATAGCTGGCGAATCGATAGTTGCCTGCAAGATAGCAGAAAAGCATAAAGGTGCCGCTGGCGATGAGCACGGGTCCGATTGCCAATCCATCGAGTCCGTCGGTCAGATTGACGGCATTGGCCGATCCCACGATGACGAACATGGCAAAGAGGACATAACCCCCTTCTCCCAGATCCGGCATCACCCTTTTAAAAAAGGGAAAGATCAATCTTGAATCGTGATCAAAGGAGTAGAAAAGAATCAGGCTGATCCCAAGACCCATGATTACCTCGATGGGGAACTTGTATCGAGCTCGGATGCCGATACCGTTCTTATCCCGGACCTTCTTATAATCGTCGAGAAAACCCAGGACTCCAAATCCCAGTGTGGTTAACAGGACAATCCAGATATATCGATTGGTCAGGTCAGACCAGAATAGGGTTGGAATCAGAATGCTGGTGAGGATCAGGCTTCCGCCCATCGTTGGTGTTCCGTTTTTGGCCAGATGTCGGGAGGGAACATCTTCCCTTACCACTTGTCCGATCTGAAAAAACTTTAACTTGTTGATCACCCAGGGCCCGATGACAAAACTGATGAAAAGGGCGGTCAAAATCGCATAGATTGTCCTAAAGGTGATATACCGGAAAACATTGAAAAAAGAGAAATACTCATGAAGAGGATAGAGAAGATGATAGAACATCCCTTTAAGCCCTCCCCTCGATTACCCCTTCGACGATTCTCTCCATTGCCAATCTTCTTGACCCCTTGACCAATACCCAATCCCCTTCCTGCATCACCTCTTTTAATATCGAGATGGCCTCTGCATGATTCTCCAAAACCCTTGTCCTCTCCAGTGGAAATCCATGACGAACCGCCGATTCCACAACAACGGATGCCCATTCTCCCAGGGAGAGAAGGAGGTCGATCGAAAGTTCTCTGATCTTCCGGCCTAACTGTTGATGGGCCTCTTCAGTAAAATCTCCCAGCTCCAGCATATCGCCCAGCACGGCGATGGCCCTGCCCTTCCTTTTCATCTCTGCCAAGGTCTCCAGAGCAAGTTCCATTGATCTGGGATTGGCATTGTAGGCATCATTGATCAGGGTCTTTCCTCCTTCAAGACCAACGACCTCCATCCTCATGGGAAAGGGGTGAAAACCTTCCAGCGCCTCTTTGACCTTCTTCATCTCGATCCCGAAGTAGCTTGCTGCGGCAATGGCGGCCAGGGCATTCGGAACAAAATGTCTTCCTATTAAAGGTAGGTTGATCTCCATCTCCTCCATTCCCAGGATGAGGGTAAAAGTGGTTCCTTCGATTCCTCTGAGCCGAATCTCCTTGGCCATCACATACGCAAGATTCTTGACTCCAAAGGTGATCCTCTGGCCGGAAAATTCACTCGCCAGTTCGACCACCAGTGGATCATCTCGGTTCACCAGAACCGTTCCATTTCTCTTCATCCTCTGGAAGAGTTCTCCTTTCTCCTCCTGCACCTTCTCCAAACTTCCCACGCCTTCGAGATGAACCCTCTGGATATTGGTGATCAATCCCACATCGGGTTCTGCAATCTCGGTCAGCCTTCGAATCTCACCCGGCACATTCATCCCCATCTCGAGAACCACCACCTTCTCTCTCTCCGTGAGGCGGAGAAGGGTGAGAGGAAGCCCGATGAGATTGTTCAGATTCCCTCTCGTTTTGAGAATGGGAAATGTGGTCTCGAGGCAAGCGGAGATCATCTCCTTCGTGGTCGTCTTTCCGTTGCTTCCGGTCAATGCGACTACCGGAGTCTGGTATTTTCGCCTCCTGTCCCGGGCAATGTCTCCTAAGGCACGAAGGGTATCCTCCACGGCGATCACGGCTTTGGGTCGATAACCATCCCATCGAATATCTCCAGCCTTCTCATCCTCAATAATGACACCCCCTGCCTTTTTCTCCAGAGCCTCCAGGGCATAATGGTGGCCATCAAAGTGAGCCCCTTTCAAGGCGATAAAGAGTTCTCCCTCGACCACAGTTCTCGAGTCCGTCGAGATTCCCTGAAAGAAGCCGGTTCTCTCCCCCTGGAGAAGTTTTCCTCCTGTAGCCTTTAGAACCTCTTCAATGGGAAGGATCACTCTTCCTCCAGTGCTATCTTGACCTCGATCCGATCATCGAAGGGGAACTTCTTCTTCCCAATGATCTGATAATCCTCATGGCCCTTGCCAGCGATCAAAACCGTATCCCGGGGTCGAGCCAGTTGGATCGCCTTCCGGATAGCTTCCCTTCGATCCGGAACTTTCAGGTACCCTTTCTTTGATCTCCATGAACTAATTTCGCTCTGATGCCATTCTTCTAAGGAAAGGGATTTGAAACCCATTTCCACTTCATTCATGATGGCCAAGGGATCTTCTGTCCTCGGGTTGTCAGATGTGAGAATGGCAAGATCGCTATACCTTCCTGCCACTACTCCCATCAGGGGCCGCTTCGTCCGATCCCGATCCCCCCCACACCCGAAGACAATGATCATCTTTCCATCGTTCTGAGGTGCAGTCTCAAAGATAGTTTTCAATCCTACGAGGGCCCGTTCCAGGGCATCATGGGTATGAGCATAGTCCACAATGACATGGATACCCTTTTGATTCTCGATCTTTTCAAATCTTCCTGAAATCCCTTCGAGGGATTCGATGCCCTCTTTCAGGATCTTCAGCGGAACATTCATGGCAAATCCCGTGGCGACGGCGGCCAGCATATTGTAGAGATTGAATCCCCCGATCAGTTTTGAATGGATGGGAAACTCACCCTTCGGCGTTCTGATCCGGCAGGAAAGGCCTTCGAAGGTAGAGGTCACCTGATCGGCAGAGATGTCACAGGAAGGGTTGAGCCCATAGCGGATGACGGGGAGATCTATCCCGTCCGTCATCTCTTTTCCCCTGGAGTCGTCATGGTTGGTCACCGCAAACCGTATGGGCTTTTGGCTTCTGATCAGGAAGTCTGAGAAGAGCTTCCTTTTGCTCTCGAAGTAATGCTTCAGGGTTTTATGGTAATCGAGATGATCCGAGGTGAAATTGGTGAAGATCACACCATCAAAGTGACATCCGAAAACACGGTCGAGGTCGACCCCATGGGAGGAAACCTCCATCACCACATGGGAGACCCCCTCCCTCACCATCTCCCAGAGGATTCTCTGGAGATCTAAGGACTCCGGAGTGGTGTTGGATGCCTGGATTGTGCTTTGGCCGAACCGGTAATTGATTGTTCCGATAACCCCCACTGCATATCCTGCTTTCTTAAAAATCGATTCCAGGAGATAAGCGGTCGTGGTTTTTCCATTGGTCCCGGTGATGCCGATCAACCGGACTTTAGAGGATGGGTCCCCGTAAAAATTGGATGAGATCTTTGCCAGAGCCTTGCGGCTGTTGGGAACTGAAATCATTGTCCGGGTGGAAATCTCCCTTTCTTCCTCCAGAAGAATCGCTTCTGCTCCGCGCTCGATCGCCTCTCCAATGAATTGGTGCCCGTCAATCTCCATTCCTCGAATGGCCACAAAGAGAAATCCTTTCCCCACCTGGCGGGAATGGTAAGCGATCCCTTCGATCTCTTGGTGAGTCTCTCCGGTAATTCTTCTGATCTCCACTCCTTCCAATAACTTCTCCAGTTCCATTCCAGTTCTAGACAAAACCTTCGGACCCAACTCACCCTGCTTCAATCCCCCCTCACCCCTTTAGCAAAGGGGGGTGAGGGGGGATTTTAGCAAAGGAGGAAGAAGGGAGGATTACGAGGGGGAGTGAAATTTCAAATAACAGATATCCCCTCTTTCCACCATTGTCCCGGGTTTGGGGGTCTGCTCCACGACCTTTCCATTTCCCGAAACCCTGATGATCAATCCCTTGCCTTCAATACGGCTTAATGCATTGCGCATCGACAACCCGGTGAGGTCCGGCATAATGACGATCTCCGTTCCCTTCCCCATCTTCACCCCTTCAATCGAGAGTCTGGTCCCCGATGCTTCCTTTGCAGGAGTGAAATTGGATTCGTTCCTCACGATCAGCGTTCCCTTTGGAAGGACATTGAGATAGGGAAGCACTTTCTCCATAATCGCTTTAAATATAGGAGCAGCCACGACCCCTCCATAGCGAGACCCCTGAGGCTCATCGATCACGATTAAGAGAACGAGCTTAGGCTCATCTGCCGGTGCAAACCCCATAAACCCGCAGGTATAACGATCTTCAGCATACCCACCCAGTAAGGGATCGACTTTCTGTGCCGTTCCTGTCTTTCCTCCCACCTCATATCCTGCGGGCACCGCTCCTTCTCCTGTCCCACCTTTCTCTGTGGCCATCTTAAGAAGTGCAGTCATCTTTTTAGCCGTCTCCTCTGAAATCACCCTCCTGACCATCTCCGGCTTAAAGGACTGAACCACCTCACCCTTCTCATTCGTAATCTTCTCTATCACATACGGCTTCATCAGGAATCCACCATTGGCAATGGCTGACAGAGCAGCCGTCAGTTGAATCCCCGTGACGGAGATCCCCTGGCCGAAGGAGATGGTGTCAAGAGCAACCGGGGGCCAATATCTCGGGTGGTGGACGATCCCCTTTCCCTCCCCTGGAAGGCCGACCCGTGTCTTCTCCCCAAACCCGAATGCGTCGATATAGCGGTAGAAAGACTCCTTCCCCATCTTCTCGCCCACCTTCGATGCCCCGATGTTGCTGGAGAATTTGATGATCTCCTGAAAGGTGAGCCATCCGTGTTTGGAGATATCGTGGATCGTCCGGTCATAAACCGTATAGGCCCCATTTTCACAAAAGAAAGAATCCAATGGCCGGACCACCTTTTCTTCCAGGGCGGCTGCTGCGAGGAAGGTTTTGAAAAGAGAACCTGGCTCAAAAGTATCGCAGATGGCCCGATTCTTCCAATTTTTGGACCGATATTGGATAAATTGGTTTGGATTGAAAAAGGGATAGGACGCCATGGCGAGAACCTTTCCGGTCTTTGGATCCATGGCGATTACCATCCCTTCCTTCGCTCCCCACTTCTTAACGGCCCGGCCCAACTCGGTCTCAGCCACATGTTGAATCTGTTTGTCCAGGGTGAGATAAATATTCCGGTGATGATTCTCTTTCTCAAAAATAGTCTCGCCTATCGCAATCTCCCGACCCATCGCATCTCTTGCCATAATGGATACCTCGCTCTTTCCGTTGAGCAAGGCATCGTATTGGTATTCCACTCCCTCCAGACCTTTGGAATCGAGACCGACAAAGCCGATGACATGGGCAGCCAGTTGTGCATTGGGATAGAATCGTCGATTCTCTTTTAAGAAATAGATCCCGGGAAGGCGGAGGGCCTTGATCTGTTCGGCTTCCTTCGGGGAAATCTTTCTTTGAATCCATTCAAAGGGTTTACCGCTCTTCAACTTGGCTTTCAATTCCTCTCTATCGATATGGAGGATGGAAGCAAGATCCTTGGCGGTCTTTTCCACTTCAACAATTTTTCGAGTATCTGCACAAACCGAATCGACTTCGATGCTGACTGCCAGCTCATTTTCCTTACTGTCGTAAACGGACCCCCGCTTCGGAACGAGTGGAATCTGAACATGATGCTGTTGGGCAGCCAGTTTATAGAGCTGCTCCTTCTTCAGCACCTGGAGCTGAAACATCCTCCCCCCGATGAGGACGAAGCAACAGAAGAGAAAACACGAGATGAAGATGATCCTAACCTTAAACCAATTGATAGATTTCCGTTTCATCGGATCACGATCACCTGATCGGGTTTGGGTTTGGCCATTCTCAGTTCCTCCACTGCAATTTTTTCAATCCGTGCATAGGATTTGAGCGTGGCGATCTCCACCCGCAATTTTTTATTGGCTACGGTGAGAGTCCTTTCTTCCTTTAGGGCGTTTGAGATCTCGTATCCGCACTGGATCACCTGAATTCTCGACCAGACATAGAAAAGGGAACCCCCGATTAATAAAAACAAGAGGAAAATGAAAAGGAGAAGGGGACGAGATCTGATCGCAACCGGTCTGCGTTTCGAACCTCCCTCCGTCCAGAGGATGCGATCTGCACCTCCACTCCTGATCTTCGTCATCTGAAGCTCCTCACACCCTCTCCGCACACCTCAATTTGGCACTCCGTGATCGAGGGTTTCTCCTCTGCTCTTCCTCAGAAGGCGTGACGGGTTTTTTTGTAATGACCCGTATCATTCCCTCCGGGCTTGAATCCTCCACTCTTCCCCTCTCCAATTTTCGGAAGATCACTTTAACCATTCGATCTTCGAGGGAGTGGAAAGAGATGACACACATCCTGCCCCCCTTTCTTAACAGTCTCCATCCGGTCTCCAGTATTTTTCTCAAATTTTCCATTTCGTCATTCACCCTGATTCGAAAGGCCTGAAAGGTTCGGGTGGCAGGATCGATCTTCCGGGAATGAAATCGTCTGGGAATCGCTTGGTGAACGATCCTTCTCAAATCATTTGTCGTTCGGATGGGACCTCGCTCTCGCTCATAGACGATGGCTTTCGCAATCCGCTTCACCCATCTCTCCTCCCCGTACTCAGAAAGGGTATATTCCAGTTCCCGGGGTGAGAGGTTGTTGACCAGATCGGCTGCCGTGCGGTCCATCCGCTGATCCATCCTCATATCCAAAGGACCTTCCCCCTGGAAACTGAATCCTCTTTCATCCTTCTCTAACTGAATGGAGGAGAGGCCCAAATCGAGCAATATCCCATCCACCTGTTCCATCCTCTCTGCTTTTAATAAGTCGGGCAGGTGGATAAAGTTTTCTCGAAATATCTTCACCCGGTCTCCAAACGGCATCAATCTTTTTCTCGCTTCCGAGATGGCGTCTCCATCCCATTCCACTCCGATGAGGATGCCATCGGGTGCAGTCCGCTTCAAAATCTCCAGGGCATGTCCGCCTCCTCCCAGGGTGGCATCCACATAAGTCTGACCGGGCTCACATCTCAAAAGCATGACCACCTCTTCGACCAAAACAGGGATATGTCGAAAATCCATCAAGTTCCATAAACCCGAAATTCGAATGTCGAAATCCCTGCCTGCGCCTGCCTGCGGTAAGCAGGGCAGGCAGGCGCTTCGGATTTTATCCATCTCTTCTATAACCCTAGAGTGGCCAGAGTATCGCTGATCTGTTCGAACTCTTCCTGAGCCCTCTGAACGACCTCCTGCCAGCGCTCCTTGGCCCATATTTCGATCTTTCTTCCCTCGCCTACCAATACGACATCCTTCTGAAGATTCGCATAATCTCTCAAGGTCTGGGGAATGAGGAGCCTTCCCTGTTTATCAATCATGCAGTCGATCGCACTTGAATAAAAGAATCTTAAAAAGGTTTTGGCCTCTTTCTTCACCAGAGAGAGTGAATTAACCTTCTGTTCCAGAACGGACCATTCGTTATAAGGGAAGGCGACAAGACAGTGGTCAAAGTTGGTGATGACTAAGCGATCGTCATATTTCTCAATGAGGATCTCTCTGAATTTTGACGGAATGCTGATTCGGCCTTTCGAATCTATGGTATGCTCATACCTGCCCCGAAACATCGTTTCGACCCCCCTCTTTTTAGAAAACCATACCACCTTTCCCCACTTTTTTCCACTTAGGGAGTATGAATATACCCAAAATTCAATTTTGTCAAGTAAAATTTTAGACTTAATGCATTTTTTTTCTCTGGTTCCTCTGAACCCAATATCTATTTCAAACAAGCCTTCCTTTACACCATATTTAGTGAGAAAATAGGTTTCGTTCAAGGGTAACGGAAAGGATACCCGCCCTGTACCATATTAGGTTCAGTGCCCGTATCGTTTCATAAAAGGCTACGTTTACCGTCTTTTAACCTTAACATTGCAGAAAATTTAGTCATACGGACATGGGTGAACCGGTCGTAAATGCTTCGGGGGCGAACCTTTAGTCCGATGTGCACTCATGTTCACGATCCCTGTTGGAGTTCACTTTAAAGGAGTCCTCTCATTCCCATAAAACATCAAATGAATCGCCATCCGAAGCCTTGGAGAGCGGTTTACTCATGTTCGTTTATGGAACCGGAAGATATAATCAGTTTGACATGTCAATTCTTCCTGTCTAAAATGGGAGCATGGTGACAGAAGCCATAAAAAAGAGGGTTGAAAAACTTCGTGAGGAGATCGAATATCATAACTTCCGTTATTATGTCCTTGATCAGCCGGAGATCTCCGATGCCAAATACGACCGCCTGTTAAGGGAGCTGGAGAAGATTGAAGAAGAAAACCCTGAACTCCGTTCCCCAAACTCACCTACCCAGAGGGTTGGCGCACCTCCTTTAGAAGCTTTCGAGATCGTCACCCATTCCATCCCCATGCTCAGTTTGGCCAATGCTTTCGACGAAACCGAGGTAAGGGATTTTGATAAACGGGTAAAAAAATTTTTAGGGTCGCCCGCAGACGTAGAGTATGTCGCAGAGCCCAAACTTGACGGTCTGGCGGTTGAACTCGTTTATGAGCGTGGCCATTTAGTAGTGGGATCCACCCGCGGGGATGGGGTCAACGGTGAAAACATCACTCAGAACCTCCGCACCATCAAGACCATCCCGCTGCAACTGATCCGGAAGGAAATTCCACCCCCGGAACGGCTGGAGGTTCGGGGTGAAGTGATCATGCAACTCAATAAGTTCAAGGAGCTTAACCGTAAGCGCGAGGAGATGGGCGAACCCCAATTTGCCAACCCACGGAATGCTGCTGCGGGGTCGGTTCGCCAACTCGATTCAAAGATCACTGCGGAGCGGCCCCTCGAAATCTATTGCTATGGGCTGGGAGAGGTCAGAGGTCGGCCATTCAAAACCCATTGGGAGATCCTTCAGGCCTTTCCCAAATGGGGCCTCCGGGCCAATCCTCATATTCGCAGATGTCGAAATATTGAAGAGATCCTCAAATACTACCATGAGATCAATGAGAAGAGGGAAAACCTTCCCTATGAGATCGATGGAATCGTGATCAAGGTCGATCGTCTCGACCTCCAGACAAGGCTGGGTGAAATCTCTCGAAGCCCGCGCTGGGCATTGGCCTTTAAGTTTCAACCCAAACAGGAAACGACGAAGATCCTCGACATCATTGTCCAGGTGGGGAGGACCGGAGCCCTCACACCAGTCGCTGTGATGGAGCCGGTGAAAGTTGGGGGGGTGGAGGTCAGCCGGGCCACGCTTCACAATCAGGATGAGATTGATAAGAAAGATGTGAGAGTGGGCGATACAGTGGTGATTCAGAGGGCAGGAGATGTCATTCCTGAAGTGGTCCAGGTGATTACTTCGAAACGGAAAGGAACGGAAAAGAAGTTCAGGATGCCATCAAAATGCCCGGTGTGCGGGGCCGAAGTAATCAGAGAGGAGGTTATCCATCGATGTATCGGCCTGGACTGCCCTGCTCAATTAAAAGGTCGGATCAAACACTTTGCCTCCAAACGGGCAATGGATATCGAAGGCCTTGGCGTGAAACTGATTGATCAATTGGTGGAAACGGGTCTGGTTAAGGACGTTGCTGATATCTACTATATCAAAAAAGAAGAGTTCATCGAATTGGAGCGGTTGGCAGACAAATCAGCCCAAAACATCATCGATGCTATTGAAAAGAGCAAAACGAAACCCTTATCCAAATTCCTCTATGCCTTGGGCATCCGACACGTAGGTGAATCTACTGCGGAAGACCTGGCTCGTCATTTCCCAAGACCGGACGATTTCTTCCACCTCCCGGAAGAGGATCTCATGGAGGTAGAAGGGATAGGTCCTGAAGTGGCGGCCAGCGTACATCAATTCTTCAGAGACAAGAAGAACAAAGAATCCATCGAACGATTGAAAAAGGCTGGGGTAAGGGTGATCGAACCTAAGATGAAGGAGAAGGGAAAGCTAACAGGTAGGGTTTTCGTTTTCACAGGAGCCCTCAAGGGCTTTGGTAGGGATGAGGCCAGAAATTTGGTGGAATCCTTAGGAGGGATGACTGCCTCCAGCGTCTCGAAGAAGGTGGACTTTGTGGTGGTCGGCGAGGATCCAGGCTCCAAATTCGATAAGGCCAAAGAATTAGGGATCAAGACCCTCACCGAAGAAGAATTTAAAAAGATGATCGGATAAGTTCAGTAGCCTTTCATTAGAACAGTTCGTCTCGTTTCCTTCCCGAAAGTGTGATTTCTAAAATTTATCTTCCTATACAAAGACTTCAAAGAATAATCCTCAAAAAGATACTTGACCAATTCAAACCTAAGACAACGTAACTTTGACTGGTGCAAACCTCTCCGGTGCAGCTTGGATTGATGGAACAATATGCAAACCTGGTTCAATCGGGGAATGTAAGAAGTAAGTGCATCAATTGGGAGAATGAGGTCAAAAATATTCTCTTTCTCATTGTAATCTTCAGTTTTAATAAAGGCCTGTAATTAAGCATTAGGTATTATTTTCTACGCCTGAAGCTCAAACTCCATGCGTACTTCCTAATCATTGATCGAGTCTCTCCAGGTGTTTTTTTCTTTTTTGATTTTAATAGGCTCTAAACTCTAAGAAGATGAGAATTACAGGTAGCGGACTTTTTTCACGGCGGAGGAGACTGCATAGACTCGAATATTGTTGCTCTTGGGATCTGCTGGGAAAATAAAAAATCCTGGTCGGTTCGGATCATAGCCCAATGTTGTTCCGACGAGGACTTCCCCATCTCTAAACGTCACTTCAATTTTCCGACCAGAGGGTTTTTCTCCTTGAAGATACTCTTTCCGTTCATTATATAGGTAATTTCCAGTAAAATCCTGGACAAAGAAAACGGCCTTCAGATCTTTTATCAGAACCTCGACGGCCTCGCCCGAAGGTTTGGAGGCTGGATAAACATGGAAACGATCCTTATTCGGGAAGAAATCTTGGCTGAAGCCCTTGATCCTCCTGCCATTAGAATATCGTACAACCACTTTAACGGGTTCCATTCAGTCTCCCTTCAGGTTCCAACGGGTGTGTAGATCATCCTATCAACCCCTTAGAATTATATACTCAATAGGCAAATTCTACAACCATTTCTTATTTCTGAAATAGATCAGCATGAAAACCCCAAGGATGAACATGATTAATAAAATAATGGGATAACCCCATCTCCACTCAAGCTCCGGCATATATTTAAAATTCATTCCATAAATCCCAGCAATAAAGGTAAGTGGAATAAAGATCGTAGCAATGATCGTCAATACCTTCATCACTGCATTCATTCGATTACTGATGCTCGAAAGATAAATATCGAGCATGCCGGAAACCATGTCCCGAAAGGTCTCCACCGTATCCATGACCTGAATGGTATGGTCGTAAACATCTCTGAGATATATCCTGGTGGATTCTTGAATCAACGATAATTCTCCTCTTTCTAATCCTCCTATGACTTCTCTCAAAGGCCAAACCGCTTTCCGTAAAAATATCAACTCTCTTTTAAAATGATGGATCTCCTGCAAAGTTTCTGTAGCGGGATGAACTACGAGCTCCTCCTCCAGGAACTCTATTTTTTCTCCAAGTTTTTCCAGAACGATAAAATAGTTGTCAACAATTGCGTCTAACAAATTGTAAGCGAGATAATCCGCACCCATTTTCCTAATGCGTCCCTTACCATTTCTGATTCGTTCTCTGACCGGGTTAAAAACATCTCCTTCTCTCTCTTGAAAAGAAATAACAAAATTTGGACCGAGGATTAAACTGATCTGTTCTGTAATGATCTCTTTACTTTTATCCATGTAAACAATCATTTTTAAAACAATATATAGATACTCACCGTAATCCTCCATTTTGGGACGCTGATCCGTATTGAGAATATCCTCCATCACCAGTGGGTGAAATCCATAAAAATGACCCAACTTTTCCAAAACCTCAACTTGATGAAGACCATCGATATTGATCCACGTCACAGTGGACGTATTTCTGAAAGGGAAGCATTCCTCAATCGTCTTTATTTCCCTCTCCTCAAAATGTGTTTCATCATAATCTAAGATGGTAATCTTTAGCGCTTCGGTCTTTCTCTCACCAATATGAACCAAGGTCCCGGGTGGAAGACCCGCTTTTTTCGACCTTTTCTTAACCCACTTTGGCATCCTTCTTCACCTTCCGTATCTTGTGATAAAGCATCTATCGTACGGGACGATTGTATTTGTTGGCCATCAATATTTTCTGAGCTTCCTCTCTACTTCTATGAATGACACTATATTAATTCTGAATGGGTTGAGGGTCAAGGAAATTTTGCAAAGAAGGCGCATTGACATGACCCAATTTTTTTGGCCATAATGTCGGAAACAATTATCTCAAGGAGGCATGTTATGGTAATTTTTAGAAAAAAGAAGGAAGAAGAGGTTGCGAGAATGATTATTCAGCACTTGAATAAAGTTCAAGAATGTCTCGAACAAACCCAAAAGATGATGATCGACTATATGGGAGACCAGATTGAAGAGGCAAAATCGGATGCCTTGAAAACGGACCATCTGGAGACAGAGGCTGATCATATCCGGCGCTCCATCGTGGACTCCCTCTACAGGGGAGCTTTTCTGCCCATCTTTCGAGTAGAAATCCATAACTTTGTTGAAAAGGTCGATCTGATCGCCGACAATGCAGAAATATGTAGTGACCTCTTTCTGGGACAACGTCCTAAAATTTCTGAAGAGTTCAAGGAGAGATTTCTTAAGGTGATGCAGGACACCCTACCCATGTATCACTGTCTTAAAGAGGCAACCGAAAATTTCTTTACAAAAGGTGACCACGAGTTCATCAGAAAGAAAGTGACCGAAATTGGAATCTCAGAATCCGCCATTGATGATGAGGAATGGAAACTCACACGCGATATTTTCACCTCTGACCTGCAACTGGCTGAAAAGAACCATCTGAAGCGATGTCTGGAAAAGGTGACCAGTATGTCGGATCAGATTGAAGATACTTCGGATTGGCTCGAGGTCCTGCTGATCAGCAGTAAAGTTTGATTACATTAGCTTTTCTAAAATCATCTGATGTGGAGAAAAGAAAATGTGGGAAGTCTCAGCAGGAATCTTCATGGGCTGGAGCCTCGGAAGTAATGATTCCGCCAATATCTTTGGTACAGGGGTAGGGGCAAAAATCATCAAGTATCGAACCGCCATTATCTTAATCTCCGTTTTCGTTGTGATCGGGGCATTGGTGGAAGGAGAAAAATGCTTTGCGACAGTGGGAGAATTATCAAGACTTGACAGTAAGATGGCCTTTTTTACTGCCCTTTCGGCAGGAATCATCGTCAGCCTTTTCACCTTCTATGGAATACCCGTTTCTACTTCTCAAGCCATTATCGGATCTTTGTTAGGGGCAGGCCTTCACTCGGGGATACTGGATTTCAGCAAACTCTACAAGGTGGTGATTTGCTGGATATTAAGCCCTATTGGGGCGGCCTTCACCAGTTTTTTCTTATATCACCTCCTTGGAAGGTTCATCGATCGTTTCCTGAAGAAACCAATCTTCCGAGATATCTTTATTAAATGGGGATTGTTATTTGCGGGATGTTTTGGTGCTTATGCCCTGGGATCAAACAACGTGGCAAACGTGACAGGGGTCTATGTGGGCTCAGGCATTCTTGCCCCTTTTTATGGAGCTCTGATTGGAAGCCTGAGTATCGTTCTGGGGGTTCTCACTTACAGCCGAAAAGTCATGGAGACCGTGGGTAAAAAAATCGTCGCTTTAGATGGATACTCCGCTTTTATTGCCGAATTGTCAGCCGCGATCATTGTTGAAATATTTACACAAGTTGGGGTTCCTGTCTCTACTTCTCAAGCCATCGTGGGAGCAGTTGCCGGAGTGGGTTTGGTGAAGGGAGTCAGGGCGGTGAGCATCAGAAGCCTTGTCGAAATCTTCGTGGGGTGGATTTCGACCCCATTATCCGGAGGACTCCTCAGTTATTTTTTATTAGTCATTTTTCTATAAATTGATCCACCTAATCTTTTAAGGGAATTAAGTCATGATGAAGAAGGTGATCATTGATTGTGATGTGGGGGTGGATGACGCCCTAGCCTTAATCCTTGCCTTTCATTCACCTGAACTGGATGTAAAAGCCGTTACCGGAGTGAATGGAAATGTCCCATTGGAGAGGGTATTCAAAAATATCCAAAAAGTCCTTTCTCTCATCCGTCCACAGTCTAACCCTCTTATTGCCAAGGGTGCAAATCAACCCTTAAGGGGTCAAACCATTTATGCCCATTCCGTCCATGGGAAAGATGGATTGGGTGGAGCTAAAATAGAGCGCGGGGAAAAGGAATGGTGGGAAATTTATTCAGGCCCTGCGGACGACCTCATCACAAATATGGCCTATCAATATCAAGATGAATTGACTCTGATTGCCGTCGGCCCTCTTACTAATTTGGCATTAGGACTCCAGAGAGATCCGGAAGCGATGAAAAAGATAAAAGAGGTCGTGATCATGGGTGGAGCCGTTCGAACGAAAGGGAATATCACACCCTATGCAGAATTTAATATCTTTTCCGATCCCCTGGCAGCAAAAATGGTCTTCAAATCCGGATTGCCCATCACACTGGTCCCGCTTGATGTCACGCATCAGGTCTCTCTCACCTCGGAATGGGTGGAAGAGAGGGTGAACCCCATTCACAATGCCTTTTCTCAATTTGTCATTGAAGCCACTGGCTACGATCTCACCGCTCATCGGTTCAGAGAAAAGGAACAAACCTATCTCCATGACCCCCTGGCTGTGGGTGTGGCGATTAACCCGGACCTGGTGAGAAAGGAAAGATTGGCCATTGATGTCGAGAGTCAAGAAGGAGAGCATTATGGCCAGATCTCCGAATCTTCAGGAGATCCTAATATCGAAGTTTATCTCGAGGTAGATGCAAAGGGATTTTTAGAACTCTTTGTATCCAGGTTGGAATAACCCATGCCAGATAAAATTTTCGTTCTCGGCAGTTCAAATATCGACTTCATTCTCAGGATTCCTCGATTCCATCATCCTGGCGAAACCATCATGGGAGAAAACCTGATCAGCGTCTTCGGTGGGAAAGGGGCGAACCAGTCCATTGCATCAAAACGATTGGGGGGAAAAGTAATTTTCATAACCAAGTTGGGTAATGACTATTATGGAAAAACCTATCGGCAATACCTGATTAAAAATGGTCTTGATCAGAAATTTCTTCTCATGGATAAAAAACTTCCGACAGGGGTGGCCTTGATCGAGTTGACTCCAAAAGGAGAGAACCGGATCATTGTTTCTCCCGGAGCCAATGGTTCCCTATCAGAAGACGATTTGAAAAAGACTATTTCCTTCTGGAGAAAGATCAATGTCTTTGTGACCCAACTAGAGATTCCTTTTCCAACGGTCAAGATGGGATTGAAGATGGCAAAAGAGTATGGTGCCCTCACCCTCCTCAATCCATCACCTCCTGTTCAACTTTCATCCAACATCCTTTCCTTAGTCGATTTTGTGGTGCCCAATGAATGGGAGGCTCAGTTTCTGACAGGGATAAAGTGGAAGGGGGATCGGGAGATTCGAAACATTGCCAAAAGATTGCTGGAAATGGGAGTAAAAAATGTAGTGATCACTTTAGGTTCCAAAGGCCTCTTTTTCAAAAACATGAACGAAGAAATTTGGATGAAGGCATTCAGGGTGAATGTGGTCGATACCACGGCAGCAGGAGATGCCTTCATGGGGGCACTCGCTTGCGGCCTCTCGGAAGGGAAATCGATTCGTGAAGTTTTAAAGTTCGCAAATGGGGCGGGTGCCCTTACGACAACAAAACTTGGAGCCCAACCCTCCCTCCCTAAAAGAAAAGACCTCGAGAAGTTTCTCTCCAAGAAGAAGCCTCAGAAGGGATAGCTATCCGGTTGACTTCTCCATCCAACTACACTATCCTAATGGGTATCGCTGTCCCGAAAGGAGCCACACATGAACGATGTAATACATACCATTAAAAATCGAAGGACGATTCGGAAATTCAAACCTGATCCAATTGAGGAAGAGAAACTCCAGATGATCCTTGAAGCGGGAAGATGGGCACCCTCCTTCAGCAACCTTCAACCATGGAAATTTATCGTCACGAGAGACCAGAATTTAAAAAATGCATTGGACAAGGCGGCCAGGGAGAGCGTCCTCCATCTTGGAATCAATGAGGCACCCGTTGTCATTCTCGTTTGTGTGGACCGCCGGATCGATCCCCTTCATGCCATCGAAGCCGGAGCCGCTGCCACACAGAATATCACCTTAGCTGCCCATAGTCTGGGGCTGGGGGCTGGCTGGATCGGGATCTGGGGGACGGAAGCGGAAACCGCTATTCAAAAACTCTTCCAATTCCCTGAGACGACCCGTGCGGTCTCTCTGGTTCCCATCGGAGCCCCGGATGAGTCTCCAAAAGGTGACCGGAAACCCCTCGAGGAGTTCATCCAATATCGATGAAGAAATTTCCTCATCGAGGGCATCGAAGTCGATTAACGGGATTGACCGGTTCTTTTCCTTCCAATACTCTTACTATATCCTCCGCCACCAAACTCATCCTCTTCAAGGCCTCATCCGTATGAGCTGCCATGTGAGGAGTACCGATGAAATTTTCCAGTTGGAGTAAAGGATGATCCTTTGTGGCTGGTTCCACTTCAAACACATCTGAGGCTGCGCCCGCTATTTTACCTTCTCTTAACGCCGCATAGAGGGCCTTCTCATCCCAGATCGGGCCTCGGGCGAGATTGATTATGTAGGCGGAGGGTTTCAACAAGCTTAACTCCTTCTTTTTGAGAAGCCCCTTCGTTGCGGGTAACATCGGTAGGTTAATCGAGATATAATCGGATTGAGAGAGAACGTCTTCTAAGCCCACCTTTTCTGCTTTTATCTCCTTCTCTGTCTCCTCATATCGAACTACATCATGATAGAGAACCTTCATATCAAAACCTTTATGACCAATTCGACCCACCGCCCTGCCGATTCGGCCGAACCCAAGAATTCCTAAGGTTTTCCCATGAAGCTCTCCCCCAATATATTGATACCGTGCCTCCCATCGGCCCTCCCGAAGGGCAATGTCACCCTTCTTGAGCATTTTTGAAAGCATGAGGGCTAAACCAAAAAAGTGTTCGGAAACGGAGATATCATTTGCATCCGGTGTGTTTACCACCCATATCCCCATCTCTGTGGCTGCCTCCAGATCGACATTCTCCACACCGACCCCATGTCTTCCAATGATTTTAAGTTTCGGCGCGGACTCCATCATCTTCCGGGTAACCTTCCCGTTTGCCCGGATAATGATTCCATCCATCTCCTTCACCTCTTTGATCAGAGAAACCTCTTCGAGGGAACTGGCAAAAAGGATTTCTCCCTTCTCTTTTAGAAGGGCCTTTCCAGCTTCGTGCATATCTTCATAAAGTAATATTTTCCATCTTCCCATCTTAATCTCTCCCTTGTCTTGTCCATGCTCAATATGAAATTTCTTGACAAATTGTTTAACATTTATGATAAGAAAAGGGAAGTGGAGGTCAAAAGACAATGGCTAAAGTGATTTTGGAGAATGTTTCTAAGACTTTTGTGACAGTGGAGGCGGTGAAGCATTTTAACCTCACAGTCGAGGATAAGGAGTTCGCTATCCTCGTCGGACCTTCGGGTTGTGGGAAATCCACTGCTCTTCGGATGATCGCTGGTTTGGAAGAACCCTCTACCGGAAATATCTACATTGGCGATCGGATAGTCAATGACTTTCCTCCAAAGGACCGAGACATCGCCATGGTCTTTCAGGAATATGCTCTCTATCCTCACATGTCGGTCTATAGGAATATGGCCTTCGGTCTCAAACTGAGAAAGTTTCCCAAAAGTGAGATCGATCAGAGGGTAAAAGAGGCTGCAGAGATCCTCGGGATTCAAGGACTCCTCGATCGAAAGCCAAAGCAGCTCTCTGGGGGACAACGCCAGCGCGTAGCCGTGGGAAGGGCCATTGTTCGGAAACCGGCTGTCTTTCTCTTTGATGAACCCCTCTCGAACTTGGATGCCAAGCTTCGGGTTCAGATGCGGGCAGAGCTCTCCAAACTTCACGATCGCCTTCAGACAACGATCATCTATGTCACCCACGATCAGGTAGAGGCGATGACCATGGGGACGAAGATCGTGGTGATGAAGGATGGTCTGATTCAGCAGATCGGCTCACCTTTGGAGGTTTATAACTTCCCTGTCAATCAGTTTGTGGCGGGTTTTATTGGAAGTCCGGTGATGAATTTCTTTCCCTGCCGTATTCTTCAGAAGGATAACCGCCTCTTCATCGATGCAGAAGCCTTTCAGCTTCCCATCCCGGAGAAGAAGTTTCCTTGTTATCAATCTTTGGCTGGTTCAGAGGTCATCTTTGGAATAAGACCTAATGATATCTACGACCGTCTCTATGCGCCGGAACATATCAAGGGAAATACTATCCGCGCGGTGGTTGATGTGATTGAACCTCTGGGCTCAGAGATTCATCTCAATGTGACGGCAGGGAAGCATAACCTCATTGCTTGTGTGGATGTGCAGACCTCTGTCCGAGTCCATCAGGAGATCGAAATTGCTTTAGATCTGGATAAGATGCACCTCTTCGAAAAAGACCCACCTAACCTTCGGATCAAAATAGAATTCTAAAAATGTCTAAATCTTCAGATTTCTCAAGTTTTGAAAGACCTGGAGTTAGTTTCGGTTCCTTCTCGTAAACATCCAGACCTGTTCCAGCGATCCTTCTTTTTTAAGGGCTGAAACCAGAGCCCTATCATCCACCACCACAGGACCACGGGATGTATTGATGAGGATGGTAGTCGGTTTCATCAGACCAAGTTCTCCCCCCATGTCGGGTTCTATTCCGAGGAATCGATCAGTGAATTGAAGCGGAGAACGGCCGAGAATGTTTCAGATGTTCTGCTGGGGAAATGGCCGAAGTCTGTGGTGAATCGAGAGGTGATGGGAAAGACGAGAGCTTCAATCTCAAACCAATAGGCATCCTCCCGGAATGAGGAGAAAGAAAGTATTTCTTAAAATAGGAATAGAAATTATTTCAGAATTTTTGTAATGTTCTTGACCTTATCAACGGTCTCTTTGATCTCCTTAACCTCCCTTAAGCCTGGAATCTCTTCAACCTCCTTTTTCAAATCTGAAACCAGATTTTCCTTTTGATCCTTCTCTCTCTCCTTCTCTCTCTCCTTCTCTGCCCTCCTCTCATCCCGAATCTTTCTGATCTCTCTCACTGTCTTTCCAAGGCCCGCACCGATTTCAGGAAGCTTTTTTGCTCCGAAGAGCAATAAGATAATCACCAGGATGACCAGAATTTCCGGAAAACCCAAACCAAACATCACCGAACCTCAATTTAGATTTATAAGTTATGAATTATGAATTTTAGTTTTTTTAACTCATAACTCAAAACTCTTCACTCTTAACTTTTAATTTAACGGTATTCCCAATGACCCGGGACCCAGACCCAGCCCCTTCCTCTCGGTTCCCAACGGCCGGGGATCCAAACCGCATGAGGCCTTGGTCGTCTCTCCCAGTACCCTGGGATCCAAACCCATCCTCCTCTCCTATGTTTCCAATGACCCGGGATCCAAACAGCCTCTGAATGGGGAGGCGGCCCATAGATCTCCACACGAGGTTCCGGTGGCCTCACCCTGACCACTGGAGGCGGACATCCCAGTAAAAAGATAACAACAATCCCGCTGACGACAATCAATAAACCCAGAATAACCATTTTCCTTTTCATCAAAGCTCCTCCTTACGTGCCTCCTATTTTTATAAGATATTAGACTCCGATGCAAGAAAAAAATTCAAACGGAAAAAAATTCAAAATATCTCCCTCACCTCTATCGTCTCCCATTAGAGACTGTGTCGCAATAGAAAGTGGGCAGAAAATAAAAGCCCATCCTTAATTCTAAAGCTTCCGAAGCTGGCTCTCTGTCCCTCCCCCGCCATTACGACACAGTCTATTGGGGGAGAGGGTAGAGGAAAATTATAAAGAAATGGTTACAAAGGTCTTGATTTTTGATAAGATTCGAAATATTGAAATCTCTCAGAATCAAATAAGGAGGCGATTCATGGCAAAGGAATTGGAGTGCCCCATCTGTGAAGCCGACATCCCTCTGGAGAGTGATGATAAGCCCGGGGACCTAATCCTCTGTTCCTATTGCAAGGCAACCTTTAGGATATTGAGAGGGAAAGATAAATGGATCCTCTCGGAGGATTTTGAGGAATAGAATGAAAGTACTCTATACCTCAGATCTTCACGGCGAAATCCACCTCTATCAGGAACTCTCAGAACTGGCCATCTCTTCCTCAGCAGAGATCATCGCCCTGGGGGGTGACCTCCTTCCCTCTTTCCCCCCAACGAAACGATACGAAGATATGGTTCCGAATCAAAAAACCTTCATCGACCAGTTCCTCTTCCCCTTCTTTAAAAGGATGATAGAGACGACCACTGCCGAACAGATTTTCCTCATCCCTGGAAACTGGGATCTGGGCTATTCCCATCTCTTTAAGGAGCCAGTGGAAGGGATCATCGATCTCAATCAGAGAAGCTATCGACTCAAGAACGGATATGAACTCATCGGCTATCCATTTGTCCCTCCGACCCCATATCGACCCAAAGATTTCGAGAAAATGGATGACCGAGAAGCTTCCTGGCCTCCACAGAAAAATCCATCTTATATCAGATCCTCTGATCAAACTGACCACCTCACCTCTGTTGATCCCTATCTCTATCTAAGAGAAAGGGAAACCATCCAGGAGAATTTGAATCGGCTTCCAAAACCTTTTTCTCATAAAAGGTCAATCTATATCATGCATTCCCCTCCTTTTGATACTCGATTGGATGTAACCCAGGGAAGAAAATCAGCAGGAAGTCGATCTATCAAGGCCTTTATTGAAGAGAATCAGCCCCTCATCACCCTTCACGGCCATATTCATGAATCAACAGAACTCTCCGGCTCCTATTATGATCGGATCGGCAAGACGCTTTCCATCAATCCGGGCCAGTTTTCATTATCAGGCAGGGGGGCTATGAAACTCCATGCCGTCACCTTTGAACTAGAAAAGGTCGAGAAGACGCTCACATATACCTGCTTCTTAAAAGTTCGGAGTATTTAGTTCGCCTGCCTGCGGTAGGCAGGGAAGCAGGAATCCAGTATTTCCCTTCTCTATAGGGGTAGGGATAATGCATTGGTTTGCGTCACCCCTCCCTCCGAACCGGACGTGCGGATCTCCCGCATCCGGCTCTCCGGTCGGTGGTATTACCTCACGAGGATTGGAGTAAAGCTCGATGGGCATCTTCAAGGCTAAAGAG
>JBFMAE010000365.1:0-4186 GCA_040756085.1 Thermodesulfobacteriota bacterium
ATTGGGGCACTCCTCTCTATCAACGCAAAAAAGGTATGTGAAATTTACTGAATCAACACCAACCCACTTCAAACCAGGTGAGAGGGACAATTGAAAAATAGGGGGGTGATGGATGATCTGAAATGTATTCCGAAATGGAAGCTCACACCAATAGGTATTTCTTTCTCACCTCTTCGTTCTTCTTCAATTCGTCGATACTTCCTTGAAAGCGGATTGTTCCTTTATCCATCACATAGGCTCGATCAGCTAAGGCCGTTGCCAATCCCACATTATGTTCGCAGATGAGCATGGTTAAGCCTGTTTTCTTGATCTCTCCGAGTTGTTCTTCCATGGCTTTAATGACCAAGGGGGCCAATCCCTCACCGGGCTCATCCAGAAGGAGGAGTTGAGGATTGGTCATCAAAGTTCGGGCAACGGTGAGCATCTGCTGTTCCCCGCCGCTGAGATGGTTTCCCATGTGGGTTTCCAATTCTTTCAATTTCGGGAAGAGGGAATAGATTCGATCCAGATTCCAGAGAGCCCCTTCCCGTTCTCTTCGAGCGACAAGGATGTTCTGCCGAACGGTTAAGTCAGGGAAGATCCGGCGGTCATCTGGGACGAAGCCAACTCCCAATTTGGCGATATGGTAAGGTGGTTTTCCAACGAGTTCTTTGCCCTGGAATTTAATGCTTCCCGAGCGGGGTGGTGTGAGGCCGATGATACTCCTGAAGGTGGTCGTCTTTCCGGCTCCATTCCTTCCCAAAAGGCAGACAGCCTCTCCCTCTTTGACGTCGAGAGAGATCCCGAAGAGGATATGACTCGTTCCATAGTAAGTATGAATTTGATTAACCTCGAGCATTATGCAGCACCTCCCAGGTATACTTTTTGAACCTCTTCACTGGCCCTCACCTTTTGGGGAGTTCCATCTGCAATCAGGGTGCCCTGATGGAGCACAGAGATTCTTTGAGCAATTCCAAAAACGACACTCATATCATGTTCGGTGAAAAGGATGGTTATTCCCCGCTCCTCGACTAACTTTTTGATGAGTGTCATTGTGATTTCGGTCTCTTCCGGAGACATGCCGCAGGTGGGCTCATCGAGAAGTAAGACCTCGGGTTCGGTTCCAAGGGTTATGGCAAGTTCTAATCGTTTTTTATCCCCATGGGAGATGGATTCTCCTAAGGTGTTTGCCTGATCTGCAAGACCCACTTCTTCTAAAATACGCCAGACCTCTTCCTTAAAATATTTTTTTGCAGATGTGAAGAAGTTAAGTGTGACCTTTCGATGAGACAGTAGTGCCATCAATACACTTTCATAAATTGTGAGTTTTGGGTAGATGCTTGTAATTTGAAAAGAACGGGTGATGCCGAGTTTGCATCTATTATAGGCGGGTAAATTTGTGATCTCTTTTCCTTTGAATAAGACCTTTCCAGAAGTAGCTCGATGGTATCCTGTGACAAGATTGAAATAGGTGGACTTTCCTGCACCATTTGGACCAATGATAGCATGAATATCACCTTTTATGATCTCAAGGCTTACATCATTGACAGCTCTGAGTTTGCCAAATTCTTTTGTTATTTCTTGAGTTTGAAGAAACATATCAACACCTCACTCCTATGGAATGATGGAATATTGGAATAATGAAATTTTCCGGTTCATTCTTTTGCTGCCCTTCCTTTTAACTTCTCCTGGGCATAGCCAAGGATTCCCCCTGGTAAAAGGAAAATTATAATTAGGATAAGGGTTCCCATAATGACAGGCCAGAAATAGGTGAATCCAAGAACCCAGGCATGGAAAAATGTCATGATGAACATTCCCAGAATAGGCCCAAAGAATACGGAAGGACCTCCCAGAATGGCTGCCATGACGGGCTCTCCTGATTTGATCCACGTTAAGTAGGAAGGAGCAACAGATCGATAAAAAGGTACCCAGATGGCTCCAGCCAGTCCAGCGAAGGCGGCAGCGATAACAAAGGTGATGAGCTGGTATCTTGCGATATTGATGCCCAAAAATTCGGTTCTTTCCGTATTCTCACGCATGGATTTGATAGTCTGACCAAAAGGGGAATGGATGATTCGCCATATAATAAAGGCCGAAGCAAGAAAGACCAGGAGAATAAAATAATAATAGACCGTAGGCGATTTCATAATGGTTGGTGGAAATACTCCCTGAATGCCGTCGTCTCCTCCGGTAAAATCATGCCATTTGTAGATAACGAAAAAGATGAGCTGTCCAAAGGCAAGAGTCAGGATTGCAAAGTAGATCCCCCTGAGGCGGACGCAAAAGTATCCAACGATGAAACCGATGATGCCTGCCATTCCAATTCCAGCTAAAATGCTCAGCCAGAAGTTGAACTGGACCTTTGTCATTAACATCGCGACCGTATATCCGCCTAGTCCATAAAATGCAGCCTGGCCAAAGGAGAGTTGGCCCATATAACAAAAGAGGAGATTAAAACTCAGCGCCAACAAACTCATGATCAGAGCCTCACACAAAACGGTGAGATAAAATTCAGAAAGGATGAAGGGAGCGATTAAGGAAAGAATAATTAGAAGGATTAACCACCATCCTTTCTTCATCCAGGAACCTTTTTCTTCCATTTGAATCTTTTCCATATTAACCTCAAATTATTAAAAATTTTCCATCTTAATTTTATATTTTCCACTTTTCAATTTGCATTGAATAGTTCAGGTTTACCTTTCTGGTCTTCCAAAGATTCCCCATGGACGAATAATCAGAACACCCGCCATCACCATAAAGATAAAGGCAAGGGCCAATTCTGGTTTAAACATAATTCCAAAGGCATAAACTTGACCAACAATAAAAGATCCTAAGAGTGTTCCAGGGAGACTTCCCATTCCACCAATGACGACCACAGCGAAACATTCCACGATGATTTCAATATCCATACCGAGTGCCACAGAGCCAAAGGGAGCGGTGATGGCTCCACTCATCCCAGCGATCATGGCTCCCAAAATAAATATCCATGTATACAGCCATGGGATAGGTATTCCTAAAGCTGAAACCATTTCCCGGTCATGAGCAGCAGCCCTGATAATGTCCCCCAAACGGGTTTTATAAACCAACCACCAGAGAAAGACAACCAGAGCTAAACCTAATAAAATAATTAAAAAATTATAAGAAGGGAATGGAAAGCCAAATAGGAAAACAGCTCCTGTGAAAGGTTTTGGCCTTGGGATTGAGAAAAATTCTCCCCCCCAACCCCATTTCACAAGATCGGTAATGATCAGAACCAATGCATAAGTAGCTAAAAGCTGCTCAGGCCATCCTCTTGAGTAGAGGCGTCTCAGTAAGAATAATTCAATTACAATACCTGCGGCTGCCATAATAAGGGCAGCAAGGATTGCAGCCACATAGAAACCGACAACAGGTAAAAGTAAGTACTTCCATATAGTAAATGAAAGAAATGCCCCTAACATATAGAGGGAGCCATGCGCAAAATTGAGGATCCTCAGGACCCCAAATGTTAAGGAGAGACCCGAGGCGACCAGAAAGAGCATGGCACCTCGGGCGATTCCACTCAGGAATTGATTAAAAAGGACATCGAATGACATATGAAACTCCTAAAATCCAAAATTCGAATATCGAAATCCGAAACAAATTCAAAATTCAAATTTCGTAGGGAACAGTTTGAAACTGTTCCCTACGAAAATTATCTGTTTCTAACATTTGAAATTCGGTCATTTGAGATTGTTTCGAATTTCGAATTTCGTGTTTCGAAATTTCCGTTTCTAACGGACAACTCCTGTTTTTTTCCAAGTTTCTCGCACGCTTGCTTCGGGACGGACGACCTGCTCTCCAGGGACCCGAGTGATGTCTTTCCAGATTTTAAATGGATAGCCGGGGTCTTTAGCAATGGTTCCCTGATAGCACGGTATAGTTCCCATATGATCTAAAGGTCTAATCATGAACTTACCTCTTAAACTATCAAAAGATATCCCTTCCATGGCTTTAATCACTGCTTCTGTTTCGATCGTTTTAGCCTTTTCAATCGCTGCCTTATAAAGGTAAATGGTATCATAAGCGATGACCGCCCATGCATCAGGATAGGCTCCACGGACTTTTTTGTATTTGTCAACAAACTCCATCATCTTTGGATTGGGGTCCTGGAAAAAGTCACCCCTTGCGAAACCATAGACTCCTTCAGGTGCATCCTCCCCGAGAGCTACGAGGACAGGAAGGTCAT
>JBFMAE010000365.1:4196-15884 GCA_040756085.1 Thermodesulfobacteriota bacterium
GGGGGTCTTGAAGAAGCCGTAGGGTAAGGCTTGCTTGGTAAAGGCTACTAAGTCAGCGCCAAAAAGAGAGCTATGGATGGCATCGGGCTTCTTGGCCATAATGGCAGTAATAAAAGCAGTGAAATCTTTCTCGCCAGGTTTTGGCCAGGCCTGATACAGGATTTCAGCATCTGGAACCAATCTCTTTATTTCTTCCCCAAAGGCAGCTTCTTCACGGCGGCCGAATTCATAATCGGGAGCAATGGTACAGAATTTCTTTGCAGTTGGATGTTTTTTATGGAGATAACGTGTTGCAGCGATGGCTTCCATGTAAGTATTTGGGACAATCTGGAAGATATAGGGAGTGAATTTGTCAACGGTCATAGCTTCAGTATTACACAATCCAGCTATTCTTATAATTTTATACTCCGAATGGACCACCTGCATTGCCAGGGCCATACCGCTACTGCATGGCCCCATCAGATAGTTGACTTTATCTCTGAGGATCAAGTCTTTTACTTCTCTCACCGCTACATCGACCTTGGCCTCCGTATCCCGAACGGTGAGATCCAATTTTCTGCCCAGAATGCCCCCTTTGGCATTGATCTCATCAATAGCAATCCTGATGCCATTGATGGCAGATTCGGAATACATGTAGCAGGGTCCGGCAAAGTCATAGATGGCTCCGATTTTAATTGGTTCCTTGGCGGCCGCAGGTTTGGGTGCTGGTTTGGCCTGAGCCATCACCATCGGAACCGAAAGAATACTGAATATAAAGACCAGAACAGTTAGAATTGCTAATTTTCTCATCCTCTTCCTCCTTTCTTTTTATTAAATTTTTAGAAATGAAATTCTTTCTCACCTCCTTCTCCATGGTTTCAAATATGACGAAAAGAAAAAGTTGTCAAGTAAAGTTTAAGAGAGCTCTAAAAAAATACTATGTGCTCCCTGGATAGATTTCTGGACTTTTTCAGAAATCCCTTTAACTATAAATCTCGGGGTGGGCTTGAACCTCTTTGACGAAATCCTTCACAGTCTCGTCAAGCAGATATTTGGTTTTCCAACCCCACTCCTCAAAGGCGTTGGTCTCATCGAGATATTTCGGCCAACTCCGAACGATTTCGGTCAATTCCGGATCCGGCTTAAATCGGATGTCTGCTTGGGGGAGAATCTTTATGACTGCATCGTAGATTTCTCTGGCTGTGGGTGAAAAACCTGCAATGCAATAAACCCTTCTCTTTAATTTGGTATCATTAGCCTCGTATAAACGAAGGAGACAATCTATGGCATCCTTAATGTAAAGTAAAGGCATGATCACGTCTTCTTCTACGTAGACCGTATAGGGTCTTTTGAGAGCCGGTTCGGAGATCATGAACGTACTATAAGTAGAGGCACCTCCACCCCCCCTGCCAGGTCCGATCACAGAAGGTAACCGGACCGCCCTGAAGTCGACACCAAATTTTCTATGATAATATTCTCCCAACCTTTCGGAGAAAACTTTTGTGACACCGTACATCGAGATGGGCATCTGGATGGTATCTTCATTTACGGTATGAAGTCCAAGACCATAAGAGGCGATTGTGCTGGTGTAAATCACTCGCTCTATATTGAACAGCCTTGCCGCTTCGAGAATATTGAATGTCCCACCTGCATTGACATGATAGGCAGTGATGGGTTTTTCCTCGGCAGAAGCGGATAGAAGGGCTCCTGTATGATAGATGCCGTCTATTTTATGTTGTTTGATCACCTCCAACACCTCTGCCCATGAAGAGAGATCGCCTTGAATGATCTTCACTTTATTCTTAATATCTTGGATAAGGGGAGAATCGGCAATAATATCAAAAAGTACAACCTCTTCGCCTTTTGCTAAGAGAGTATGAGCGAGATAAGTTCCTATAAAACCCAATCCTCCAGTGATCAGTTTTGGCACCGATATTACTCCTTTTTTAAATTAACTTATCCCCCCACCCTGGTAAATCAATTACGGTTTAAAGGTAACGCAAAAATCAAGCCAGAGTGAATTAGAATTTTACAAAATTTAACCTATTGAATTTTAAAGATTTTTTATTAATTCAAATTCGGCGGGCTTTAAAAGTGTAGAAAAATATCTACATTTATTTTTTTCTGTTTAATAATTTGCCTTTAAATTACAAAGGGTTACCTTTAGTGTAGATATTTATCTACATGTAGGAATATTTCTACATTTTAAGCCATCGTTAGAGGAATATTGAATTTTTTCATCTTTTTATAGAGGGCGGTTCGATGAATTCCCAAAAGCTTGGCCGCTTTATTTTTATTATCATTAGAAATTCGGATGGCGTGGAGCAAAGCTTCTTTT
Source organism: Thermodesulfobacteriota bacterium (assembly GCA_040756085.1). Taxonomy (GTDB): domain Bacteria; phylum Desulfobacterota; class BSN033; order BSN033; family UBA1163; genus JBFMAE01. Next base: position 6,514 of record JBFMAE010000365.1, read on the forward strand.
TCCATATCTTCCCTGAGGCGTTTAAGCAAGGTAGGCTGGAGTTTGGCAGATGTTTCCGTTATCCTCTGCAGGAAAAAGGGGAGATGGTGAATCTGGATGGTATCCCCCTCTGTGACAGAGATGATTCTTTCTAAGATATTGGCCATCTCCCGAACATTTCCAGGCCAATCATAATTTTCAAAAACCCTTAAGACCTCCGGAGAGATTTTTATTACATGGGTTCCTAAATCTCTGTTAAGTATTTCAATCAGGTAATCTGCGATGGAGGGAATATCCTCTTTTCTTTCACGAAGGGGAGGGATTTGGATAGGGATCACATTCAATCGGTAGAATAAGTCTTTTCTAAACTTCCCCTGTTCAATAAATTTCTCAAGATTTTCATTTGTGGCCGTGATTAATCGAAAATTGCATTTGGTTATATGGGTTCCTCCTAATCGTTCCATTTCCTTCTCTTCTAAAACCCGGAGAAGTTTAGGTTGCATTTCTAAGGGTAGATCGCTGATTTCATCCAGAAAGATCGTCCCACGATGAGCTAATTCGAATTTCCCTGGTTTACCCTTATGACCAGCTCCGGTAAAGGCTCCAGGTTCGTAGCCGAAGAGTTCAGCCTCCAACAGATCTTTTGGAATTGCTGCGCAATTAAGTCGAATGAAAGGAAAGGATCTGCGATCGCTGGCATAATGAATGGCATGGGCAAAAAGTTCTTTTCCCGTACCGCTTTCCCCCAGTAAGAGGACAGGGGCGTTGGTCTTGGCCGCCTTGAGGGCCAATCTCTTCAATTCGACGATCCCTTTGCTCTTTCCGACAATATTATTGATGGTATATTGAGATGATCTCAAACTCTCTAACTCTTTTTCATAAAATTCAACCTTCGATTCCAATACATTTAATTTCCTCGCTAAAGTGTGAACATCCCGGACATCCTTGAACATGACCTGACCATACACTGCTAACAGTTTCCCATTGAGTTTGATCGGGATTCGCTGAACGACCATATCTTGTCCCTTGATTCGATGGGGGTGATTGATTTCCGGGACCCCTGTCTTGCTGACAATATGCATTCTTGTATTTTCAATCACTTCGGTGCAATGTTTGCCGATGACCTCTGTTGGGTCGATCCCCAGGAAATTCCCGTAGGTCTTACTGAAAAAGATGACCTTCCCCTCCGGATCGGTGATCATCACCCCGTTATGAATGTTATCGAGAATGGCCTCGTAGAAAGCAACTTTTTCCTGAAGTTTGTTATTCTCTTTGGAATTCATAAAGATTCTCCCTGTGAGGATTTTATTTCCAGTAACAATTTATCATAAAAAAAGAGAATTGTGAAATTTTCCTTGCAAGGGGGGACATTACCGGTCGAAAACCCGTAGCAATAATTTTTGGGTCTTTAGGTTTATGGTTGCAGAGTATGTCTGAACTGATAAAATATTTGTCCGTATCAAATGGTTTCCATGGGCCGATAATTTTATCCCAATATCCAGGACGCTCATCCTCAACGGAACACTTTCCTGCAGCATGAGAGCTACCGGAAAAATAATGGCAGATCAATAGCCTGCTGTACCAAAAGAAAGTAATACAACGAAGGAAATAATGGTAAGAATAAACCCAGCAGTTGCATAAAATAAAAAACGTTCTAAAAGGTAGTTGGGTGTGCTGGAACAACTTTTACAGCGGAACCTTTGAACGTTTCGCTGCTTCGTTTCCAGACACAATCCAAAGATCACATCAGGTGATATCGCATGTTAACTATAAAACATAGCAAAGAACCGCTTGGTAAAGGTTTGAAGGCACACTCAACTACCTTTTCAATACAACATCTGGGTAAACTAGTTCCTAATCAAACTTCTTATGTTTGTCTAAAGGTTAAAGCTATATCAATCACAAGTGAATGCTTTAATTGTTCGTCCTGTCACTGTGAGCCAAAATAAATTCAATGATTTTGGTGTAATAATTTTCTAATATTTTATGTGAGCGGAAGAGCCCCATATGGCCTCCATCGCAGAGAAGGGTCAGCTTGTCCTGGGATGGCACTGAATCGATCAGGTTCATATGGCCAATAGCTTGGAGAGGGGGAGTAATATCATCTTTAGTTCCACCCAAAGCCCAGATGGGAACAAAACCTGGGTAATCTTTGATGCCTATCTTTTTACCAACAATGGTGAGCTCTCCCCGGATCAGTTCATTTCTAATAAAAATTTTTACATGGGTATCACGGATAAAGCCCACGGGAAAGTGGTGCACATAGTTATACCAAAGGTAGAAATCTTTTTGACGTTGAGCATCCTCTTCGTTTCCCCGCTTCAGGTCGGCTAAGAGCTTTTTGAAGTTTCTAAAATGCTGGTCTATTCCTGCGAGATAGAAGCCCAAAATTTGAATCCGGCCATCAAAGGCCTCCCTGCCTGCCCCTGGTTTATCTTCCGATACGGTTTTCCCGAATAGAGTAATCAGCTTATCCACGAAGCCTTCACCCATCATACGAGCAAAATCTGTGATAAGCCCCTTTTCTCCTCCCGTATGCATGGGAGCCCCTGCCGATCCGAAAGTCCTCCCTAAATCAGGATTTAGGATTAGACTGCTCATGAGGAGTGGGCCTGGCTGGCAAATTCCTATTAAATGAGGGGCATAGCCGGTCCGTTCCTTTAGATACTGCAATATCTTATGATATTGAGCCACCTGACCATCAAAATTCTCGTAGTGTCTCTCACCTTCCACAAAAAGGGGGACTTCCTCAGCACACTTCTGTTCTACTATAGCCATTCGAGTGAGGCCGTGATCTCTCATAAAAAGGGCCACACGCTCTGCGATATTGGAATGATGTCCTGCACGGGGTGCAAAGACCACCGAATAGTTTTGAATAGTATGTTTCACCTTCGATGAAATATCGATCAGTCGAAGACTTGGTAGGTCAAGAAGGATGTTTGCTCTGTCGTATTCGATGGTCCAATCTTGTGGGTAAGGTTCTTCTGTAAAGAGGTTGATGAACTCCAGTTCTCCTTCTCTTTCTTTTCGGAAATGGTCCAAGTATTGTAATGAATTTTCTTTAAAAATATTATAGAATCTTTCAATGTTTTCCTGATAGATTTCAAAGAGTTGCTGAAATTTCAAATTTGATGGAAACATCATGGACATAGATTGGTTCGCCAATTTTAAACCTACGTCATGGGCTTTTTTAATCAAGTCGAAGCCAAGGGAAAGGGACCGGGTTGTCATCTCAGCCAGAGTAGCAACCGTCTGAATTGGAATCTTTATCGCCTCTAAACTGTTAAGAACCTGAGGAAAGAGAGTCATGAAAGAATCTGGCATATCCATTCTCCTTTCACAGAAGCTGTTGCCCTCCAGAGCTTACAAAATTTGTAAAAAAGATGCTAAGGCAATGAGGGATGCAACACGTTTAAAGGTTCGATAGTCAGTACTTCCTTTATCCCTTTGCCAATTCACTATACGTGAATCAAAGAAGTCGCAAGGGGCATCAATCTGTTTTTTTCATTGATACCCCTTTGCTCCAAACGTTCATTCCGTTTATTCTTTCTCAGATTTGGCAAAAAACTCTTCTACCTTTTTAAAGCTCTCGTCCATGGCATTCTTGAAATCGTCGCGGCCTTTCTTAAAACCATCGGTCCAATCATTAAGGATCTTTTTCCCTTCTTCGGGAAGCCATGCGGCTTGCTCCAAGAACATTTTAGTCATCCTTTCCGCTTGATCTTGGAGCATGGCGACGGCGTTAAAGGTGTTATTAAAGGTGGTTTTGTTGAAGTCCAGCATCTGTTTTATTAATTGTCTCTGTTCCATTTCTATACCTCCTGATTTTTTATTCCCTGATCAAGGATGGCTTTATTATAAACATTAAATTTTTTTTGTCAAGATAATTTTTGCATTGCAATATAAGTTTATTTGAAATAAATTATATTTAGGTCAGAATATTAATATATATCTCATTGGAATTTAAAAAGAAAATAGAAAACAACGGTTCGTCAAATAGATAGGTGAGCTTTAAAATATATTTTTTTATTGCATTACATCATAATCAAGTTTATAGTATAAGAGGGTTAAAAATGGAAAAAGATTTCAGAAAGGATGCCATTCTTTTTGCTTATCATCCGAATTAAGTGTATAATTAGCGGGGGGAAAAGATATGGCAGATAAAATATTGCTTAAAAAATATGCCAATAGACGTTTATACAACACAGAAAAGAGCACTTATATTACTCTTGATCAGGCCGCCGATTTGATCAAGCAGGGAAGGAAAGTAGAAGTCATTGATGCTAAAACAAACGATGACGTTACCGCCTTTACCCTCACCCAGATTTTCCTTGAGGAAGCAAGGAAGAAAAACTTTCTTTTACCGGTGCCTCTGCTCCACCTGATTATTCAGTATGGGGATAATCTTCTTGAAGAATTCTTTGAGAAATATTTAGAACAAGCCATCAAAAACTTTTTAGTCTTTAAGAGGACCTTTGATGAGCAGGTTAAAAAATGGTTTGACCTGGGTTTGGATCTTTCCGATATGACTCAGAAAACGATGACCGGTGTGGATCCTTTCCATTCCTTCTTCTCAAAGTCTGATTCAGAAGGTGATAAGAAAAAGAAGTAAGTCAAATATTAATCCATCATAGGAAAGGAAGTGTCAAAATTTCTCTTCCTCGTAAGAGGCGGTGAGCTTGAGAGAACTGAGTTGAAGGGTTTTCACCTTTTCCAAATCCACAAGAGGAGTGGAGACTCTTAATACCCTTTCCTCGTCAACAAATCCATCAAGCACCCCTAAGGCCAGTGTATCATCGTTCCCATCCTTCAATCCTATAAGAAGGCCATTGATTCGCAATGCCCAATCAAGAGGGATGGAATCACCATTTGGGTCAAGGACTTCTCCTTCTATTTGGATTTCTTCGATTGACAATTCCTGGGTCACAGAATGCTTAAAATAATCTCGAAACTTATTTGTTCTATTGACTCTCCGCTCTTCTATAGACCTCGGTCTGACCTGTTTGGATAAAGGCAGACGATGGATTTTGTAAAGATGGTTCTCTATATATAGGACCAAGACATGTTCTATTTCGTCAGATTTTTGTAAAGCAATGATAAAACGCGGGGAAAGTAGATCGATTTTTCTCCTTTTTAATTCTTTCCCTGCTTCACCCAAAATGAACCCGGTTGTATCAACTAAGATCACTTCAGGGCCATAAGAAATCGCTTTATCCACCATCCTTTTTACTCCTTTTAGATGGATCGGAAAATGCCCTTCGGGTGTGGTAGAGCCGACGAAGAGGATTTCTGGCGGTGATAATACTACTTCCCAATCTGGATGCGATTTGAATAAGGCAAGACCGATCGTGGTTGGTGGACCGAGAAAAGATTGCCCAATGTCTGCATCAACCAGAGCAACCTTTAATCCTCGTTGGCAAAGGTGAGAGATTAAAAATTTGGCGAGGGTGCTCTTTCCCGTATCGGTTGCTCCAAGAAGAATCGCAATCCCTTTCTCTTTTTCCAAGGCATCCAAAAGGGCATACCATTCTTCAGGTGATATGATTCCCATGCCTTTATACTATTGGGATAAAGGAGAGGATGTCAATGAAGGAAGCGCGGGGTTACCTAAGCTTTTCAATAAAGTCTTTAGCTGCCTTGAAAATCGCTTTCACTGCTTCCACATGTAACAGATTACCTCGATAATATCCTGCAATGTGTAACTCTTCGTAAAGGGCATTAAATTGGTTCAGAAGCTTTCCGTTACGAACTGAGAGATATTTCCTTAAGGCCTTCTCATATTCTTCCACCTTTTTTGGTAATTCTTTCTTTGTAAGACCCTTAACTAAGAGATATTCGTCGATGGCCCTTAAGACTCCGAGATAGGCCACACCGAAGGCGGACTTTACATACTTCTCATCTGCATATAGATTATCCTCTATGGAAGATTTTCCTAAAATCTCTTTTGCATTTTCCAAATATCGAAGGGCCTCGCTTCTTTGCATCTTTCCTCCATGGATCACCGAGGTAATTTTTTCCAAGGTTATTATCAAAATAACAAAAAAAGAGATTGATGTCAAATAATAGAAAAGTTAGACTAAAGGTGTAATTCCTTCTCCATTCCAACCTCTCAGGCTGTAATAGTCCTGAAGCATTCTCTGGAGGCCTTCTCTCCGGAGGATCTTTCCTTTAAGAACTTTGCCTTTTGTCCCAAAAGGTTAAAAAAAGTTGGAGAGTCAATCCTTCGATATAGAGGGCTATAGAGGATTTAAGAAGAGAAGTTAAAATGAAATCTTTTTTTCTCGGAATGCATGGAGGTATTCAAGGCAGTAGGGATCTTGATTGATGATAATTTTGCTGGCATAAATTGAAGATAATAAAGCTTGGTCGCGTACATCGATAAGGAGAGTATCGAGGCCGGCATAAATGGCCATAGTGAGGAAGGTTCGGTTGATCAATCTCCTTCCGGGAAGCCCCATACTCACGTTGCTCACTCCGCAGATGATATGGGAATTGGGGAAATTTGATCGGATCGTTTTGATGGTCTCCAGGGTGACAAGGGCTGCTTCTGGTTCCACAGCCACCGAAAGGACAAGAATATCGAAATAGATATGATCGGGTGGGATATTTGCTTCCGTTAATCTTTTAAAAAGCCTATCGGCAATTTTTAACCTTTCTTCGATTGTTTTAGGAATCCCTTGATCGTCCATTAAGAGGACCACAATTTTACATTTTTTTTCAGCTATTACAGGGTGGAGTTTATTCCATTTTTCTCCTTCACCGGATATGGAATTAAGGATTGGTGGTTCCGAATGTCTATAGACTGAGAGGGCCGCTTTGAGGGCTTCGGGATTAGCACTATCCAGCATCAAGGGAATAGGGACCTCTTTTTGAACCGTCTCAATGAGCCAAGGCAAGTCTTCGACTTCATTGCCTCCAGCAATACCTGCGTTAACATCGAGCATTTGGGCACCACACTCATATTGTGTTTTAGCCAACTCTCTGAGAAAGGTATCGTCTCGATTCAATATGGCTTCACCCACCTTCTGAATGGTTCCATTAATAGATTCACCGATGATGAGCATGAATATTATCCCTTACTATTTTTTAAACTTCCTGCCACCTGTCACCCTTGTTTCAGGGTCTAAAGAGATGCTGAAATAAATTCAGTATGACATTTGAGAATATCCCTCCTTGGCGGCTTCTACGATTGCTTTCAGATTTGCAATAGGTGTCTGAAGAGGGACCGCACATTCCGGAGCGAGGATATCGACTCCCGCCTCAATACTATAGCGAGCGTGCTTATAAACGTCTTCTGGAGTTCCTCCAAAGAGAACATCCCTGTTGGCGATATTACCGATCAAAGACATTTCATGGTTCACCACCTGAACAGCCATTTTTGCATCGACCTGCCATTCGAAATGATAACCATCAAATCCCGCCTCAACAAATAACCGGAGTCGATCAGAGCAATTTCCACAAAGATGGAGGATCGTAGGTCCTTCGATCCGTTGGTTCAACTCTTGATGAATGGGCAATAGAAAATCCTGATAGGTCATTGGACTGACTAAATCACCTGTGGCATGGTCAGCAATGACGACGACATCAGCTCCTGCTCGAAGTTGGGCCTTTGCGAAGGTGATGGTCACCTCCTTGAGTCGATCGAGGAATCGGCGAACCTTCTCCGGATCGGTCAGCGTCCAGAGGAGGAAATCCTGAACCCCACACATATGATAGGAGAGGGTCCACGGACCCATGACCTTTCCGATAATCCCTGCCCGATCTCCATAATTTTTTCTTAACAATTCTAAGGCCTCCAGAATTACTCTCATCGAAGGTTTCTCAAGAAGATGTTCGGGAATTTTAAGCTCTTCAATCTCTTTTACCGGATGAGTTTTGGCATCGGGCATCATGGTTGGGCTTCCCCAGTCTACTACGCAACCTAAGGCTTCAGCTTCCTGTTGAACACTGAATTCAGGCATGATGGAGTCAAATCCCAGGATTTCGTATCCCGCCGCTGAAAGTTCTGCCATTTTCTGTGGATCGAGGTGTGCATCAGGGAAGAAGATTCCTGCCTTTTCCATCAGTTCTACAGAGATAACGGATGTGGGATTAGCGACTGAGATACTATCCCCTTTTCTCCCTCCAAAAAGGCCAGAAAGAAATCGACGTTTAGGAGTAGATGGCAATTCTTTTGACATCATTGCCCTCATTTAGAGAGGAGGTGATTGGCAACCTCTACTGCTATCACAGCATGCTCACCATAACCATCAGCACCAATTTCATCGGCAAACTTCTGGGTCACAGGTGCTCCTCCCACGATGATTTTGGGAGAATAGGGAAATTCTTTTCTTATAGCTTTAATCACATCTTTCATCTCGAGCATCGTTGTGGTAAGGAGAGCAGAAAGACCCACGATATTGGGATGATCTTTAAAGATAGCTTCCAGAAATCTTTCCTTTGGGACATCAATTCCCAGATCTGTCACCTCATATCCTGCTCCGGTCATCATCATCGTCACAAGGTTCTTTCCGATATCGTGAATATCTCCCTTAACTGTTCCAATAACGAACTTGCCTTTCAGTTCTACTTTATTTTTAAGGAGTTCAGGTTTGAGGATTTCAATTCCCTTGTGCATATTCCTTGCGGCCAAAAGAACTTCCGGTACCCAAATCTGGCAAGACTTAAATTCCTGACCAATGATCCCCATGGCACCGATAAGTCCTTCATTCAGGATGGGAATAGGTGGGATTTCTTTTTCAAGACAATCATTTACCAGTTTTTCTATCGCACCGAGATTGGTATCCCTTAAAGCTTTATAAAAACGGTCAACTTCTTCTTTGGTCATATTCCAGTAATCCCATCCTTTTAGGTTTTTCCCTTAAAATTTCATTGGCAACTTCCCCCGATGCTGGACCATTTCAGTAATCCGAAGGAGTCTCTCAAATTTTGCATCCGGAGGGGTAGTGTCACTCACGCCCAGAATGAATCGATCTCCCGGAGTAATTTCTCTAAATAAATTTTCCATAAAGTCTCCAAATTCTTCATCAGACATGCTTTCTTCAAGGAGGGCCACAGAGGGAACTCCTCCAAAAATAGTGACTTTCCCTTTGAGCGCTTTCTTTACTTCGCTGATGGTCACCTTGGTCATGGGTTGGGGACAAACCGCTTCGGCAATGTCCATCCCGCTTTCAGGAATAAGGTCGAGAAGGCCTTTGTTTTCACCATCGCAGTGGCAGAGAAGGAGTTTTCCTTTTGGGTGAAGCACGTCAGCAAGTTTCTGGAGGTGTGGTATGATACGGTCTCTGAAGAAAGGAGGGTAGGTGATCATCTCATCGTAGTTGGCCTCGGAAAAGATGATTTCTGCTGGTGAGTCTGCAAGGACCCGAAAGATCTGATCAAAATAGGGTTCC
>JBFMAE010000366.1:0-3669 GCA_040756085.1 Thermodesulfobacteriota bacterium
GATTGCTACCATAAAACGGGAGACGAACTGGAGGTGGACATTCCTTGCAGTTGGATACAGTCTCATTCTGGGATGGCTGCTGGCTGTGGGGATTTATCAGGCAGGAAAGATATTTTTATAAAAGTTGAAAGGAGAAGAAAAGTATGAAAAAGACTCTACTGTTATTAATTTCTTTATCGATTCTGGTTCAGTTCTTCCATTCCTCTCATCTATTTGCTGCCCGTCCCCTTACGACGGACGATGCATGGACCATGGGGAAGGGCCAATTTCAGGTAGAAACAGGGTTTGACGCTTCCCGTCAGGACAATCATGATAGAGAATATAGTCCTTCTTTGACGCTGACATATGGTTTGTTGAAAAACTTAGACGTCGGATTGGGAGGTGGATATCTCTTCTTTCATCCCAAAGAGGGGAAAAAAGAAAATGGTTTAGCTGACACGGAGTTGAAACTGAAATACCATTCTGTTGACGAAAAGGGTTAGAGACCTGCATTCGCCATCACAGGGACGCTTAAAATACCCACCGCCAGTGAATCAAAGGGACTGGGTTCAGGTCAAACAGATTTTGGAATTAATACAATCGTCGTAATCCATCTCCTTCTTGATAGTCCAATTTCAGCATCTCCCCACCGGGATATGTAATATGGATACAATCCTGTTCCCAGGGAATCTACATTCATGTCCAAATGCCAGGTAGGGGTTTTCCACAATATCCACACTTTCCACTCTTCAGATGGGTCTCTCCAACCATGAATCCCACCCGTTGGATTACCATTTTCTTACACCTTGGACAGAAGGTGTGTCCTCCCTCATGGCCCGGGATATTCCCGATATAGACATATTCAAGGCCGCAAGACAGAGCCACTGCCCGGGCTTCCTCCAGTGTTGAAACTGGTGTAGGAGGGAGACTCCTGAGCTTATATAGAGGATAGAAGCGAAGGAAATGGATCGGTGTGTGCGCCCCCAATTCCTTCTTCACCCAAAGGCACATCTCTCTAACTACAGACATCTCATCATTATTTGTAGGAATCATTAGGTTTGTGATCTCGATGTGAATTTTTTCCTCCCTGAGGGTCTTCAAGGTCTCGAGGACTGGGGGCAATTTACCACTACATAGATCACGATAAAAAATTTCAGTAAATCCCTTTAAATCAATATTGGCTGCATCTAAAACTTTGCACAGGTTTCGAAACGGACCCTGATTGATGAAGCCATTGGAGTGGATCACATTCAGAATACCGGCCTTTTTCGCAAGGTAGCCAACGTCTAACATATATTCATAAAAGATTATAGGTTCTGTTTCAGTATAGGCGATAGAACGAGCTCCCATCTCTTTGGCTTTCTTCACTACTGTCTCCGGTGGAATATCATAGCTGTATATGTCCTCTGGGAAGGCTTGGGAGAGTTCCCACCTCTGGCAGAACTTACACTGGAAATTGCATCCCGCCGTTCCTATCGTAAGAGAATTGGTAGCGGGAAGGACATGGAAAAAAGGGTTCCTCTCAATCGGGTCTAAATGAAGGGCTGAAGGATTCCCGTAGACAAGGCTGTAATATCTCCCCTTCCGGTTCTCCCTCACTCTACAAAGACCTCTTTTACCATTGGGAACGCGGCATCGTCTTGGGCAAAGTTCACACTGGATTTCCCCTCCATCGAGCGAAGTGAAATAGGGAGAGAGCTTTGTCTTAATGAGACCTTTCTTAGCCAATTGTGCTTGGGATGTTTCTGGGAGACCAAAGAGATAGGCGGAAGAGATTATACAGAAACTTCTACAAAACCGGAAAAACTCCCGTCTCGAAAATTTGGGATTGGATTTTCCCCTCATCAGCGGCTCCATGTCAATAAATTAATGCGTAATAGATTTAGAAGTCAATATCCTTTCTCATTCCATTTCAAACTTGGGATAACAATGATCTAACAAGACCTTAACAGGGATAAATTACTTTTCCTTAAGAATGGCGTTATTTTCGATGCGAAAAAGGTGGGGGGAAGTGGCGGGAACAAAGAGTTTTGCAGAGTTGACTTTATTCCTAAAATAGCTTGTAATTAATAATACCTGATGTTGGTCTTCCTGAGGAGAGAAGGAGGAAAAGGTCTTGATTGAACTTGAACCGAGCCTGTCAAGCTGTATTGAAACCCTCGCTAAGAGGGAATATGAGAAAGCCTTAAGTACCATTCTAAAGGCAGGGAGCGAGGATCAAGAGCTCTCAGAGAGAATGGAAGTTTTGAGGCTCTTCCTGGAGTCAACCGATTTCGGGGCCCTTCGGAGTCAGTATGAGAAGTATTTAGAAGAAGGTAAAAAAGTTAAATTCAGGATCTATGCCATAAGAGGTAAAGTCAATTGCAAATTAACAGTAAGTTGAAAAGCTACAGTCAAAGCTGCGCCTGCGTCCTGAACGATCTGGCGCGAAGGCGCGTTCGACAAAAGCCCCTGTTAAAATAGGGAAGTATCCCTATTTCCCCTAATCACCCTGGGATTTCAATACATACGGTTCAAACAATAAGACATAGGAAGGTTCTATGCTTTTCGGGCAATGTTCCACCCCTTTGGGGATGACCACCATTTCTCCTTCACGTAAAGCGATGTCCCTCTGGTCTTTCATTTGAATAACGATGTTTCCTTTGTAAACATAAAAGAGTTCGTCTTCGTTCATGTGTTTGTGCCAATGATATTCGCCTTTCACTAAACTCATTCGAACAACTTGATCATTAACTCGGGCCACCTCGACAGGAGACCAGGGTTGATCAATCTCTTTGATTTTAGCTCCCAAGCTAATCGTTGAGATCATTTTAGTCCTCCCGTTAGCATTATTTTTCTTTCCATACAGGTTGCCGCTTTTCGATAAAGGCTCTCACACCTTCCTGGGCATCCTCCGTAGTACACAGCCTAGTCATGACCTCGCTGTTAAGGACAAATCTCTGGCGAAAAGGCATATCAATCATCTGGTAGTAGAAATCTTTTCCTATTTTGATTGCCAAAGGACTCTTAGCAATAAGCTTTTGAGCAAAGGCAAAAGTCTCTTCTTCCAATTTATCAGCTGGTACGACTTTATTTATCAATCCAAGTCGTTCTGCTTCTTTGGCATCTATCATGTCCCCGCTTAAGAGCATCTCTAAGGTTTTCTTCTTGCCGAGGGAATAACTCATTGGGATGATCGGTCCAGTGCATAGCAATCCCACATTGATTGCCGTCGTCCCGATTTGGGTTCCTTCAGCCACGATGGCAAAATCTGCTGCCGCCATAAGTCCGGCACCGTTAGCAACCGCATACCCATGGACCATAGCAATAACAGGTTTCCCCATTGAGGCGATGGTGAAGTGCATCTGATCCATTAGAGTAAGCCACCTATGGTACTCTGAAGGCTTCTTTCCGTGAAATTCACTCACATCGATCCCTGTTGAAAAGACTTTTCCCGCTCCTTTGATGATGACGACTAGGACCTCTGTGTCTTCATCCAATTGGCGCAAGGCAGCATTTAGCTCTTCGGCCAATTGGGTACTAAAGGTATTAAACTTCTGCGGACGGTTGAGGGTAATGATGCCCATTTTGTCCTTCTTCTCGATTAGAATTGTTTCAAAAACCATTGCAGGCCCTCCTCTCCTTAAGTTAAAGCTATCCCTTCCCAAAAGGACATATGGGGAAGTGACATGGATCACAATTCAGACAGAA
>JBFMAE010000367.1:0-4323 GCA_040756085.1 Thermodesulfobacteriota bacterium
TTCCCCTTTGCATCGAAGAAGACCAGAGTGGGAAGAACCTGAATCTTATGCTCCCGGGCGAGATTCTGGTGTTTATAGACATCGATGACGAGGACATGGGTTTTTCCTGAATATTCCTTTCCGATTTCCTTAAGGGTGGGTCTCAACTTCCGGCAGGGAAGGCAGGAATTCGCCCCGAAATCGACCAAAACCGGCTTTCCACTCACGAGGGACTTTTTCAGATCTTCTTCGGTATTTAACTCAGGGGGTTTGGCGGCGATCTTCTGCAATTGGTCTTGATTAATTTCAACCTTGGCGGCGTTCCGCAGTTCGATGAGGAACTGCTCAACGTTTTTCTGTTGCTTTCCTTCCCGGATGAATTGTTCAATCAACGGGGTAATCTGGTTCAATGGTTTTCCACCCATCTGATCCTTGAAAATCGCATAGAAGGTCTGAATCTCTTCCTTCGTCACCTCCGGTGGAGCAGAAAACTTCTTTTCCATAAAATCTCTGATGAGGGATTCTTCGGGGGAGAGAGATTCTTTGGTTACGTCCTTGTACGTTTTTACCGGAGGGGAAAAACCCTGCTTCTTTGCTTCCTGCAGGAGAAGGGTTTTCATAATCATCCCTTCGAGAAATGCGGCCGGATCCTCTCTTAAGATTTCTCGCTGTGGTTCTTCGACCTTGGAAATTTCCTGATTAAATTGCTCCACCGTGATCTTCTCTTCATTAACATGGGCTAGAATTTGTCCGCTGATTTTTCCCGTGTAAAACAGATAAAGAAGAGAAGCTCCTGCCAGCACCCCAATGATCATTGCTCCAAGGATAAGGGTTTTCCGTTTCATCATACCTCCTTTTGGTTTAGAACAGTCCTTTCTCCATCCATTTCGGATGATGTGGATGAAATAATATTTTCTTCTTTCTACAGCAAGCTGACAACTAATATCCCTGCCATGGCGAAGAAGAGCAGAGAAGTGAGAAATTTGATGGATAAGGCCTTTTTTTGGAGAAAGAAAGCCAGTTGTTCGGATGTCACTCCCCAGTAAGTAACCCCAAAGATGATCAACAATGGGACAATAAACATCAAATTGTAAAGGATGAGATATAAAATGGCACTAGTTCTGAGAGAAGGAATGTTCGTTACAAAAAGAATCGTGGGAAGATAGACCTGACCCGTGCAGGTAAATTCCAGAAGGGAAATGATAAATCCACCTACGATAGCTGCAAGAAAATAATGGGCAGATTTACTCTCCTCACGGATGGTTTGATGAATCCGTTTTTTTAGAAAATCCGGGAGTTGGAGCTTCATCTCTGAAGGACGCCCCCCCTTCAGTTGGATGTAGTCATAGAGGCTTAAAATTCCTAAAACAAGAGCGAAGGCAACGGTTAGAATATAGACGATCCGGGAGAAGAGAGGTAAGAATGAAAGGTGCTGAACGAAACTGAGAATGCCAAAGCCGATCAATAAATAGGTTGTGAAGACCGCTCCCGAAAAACCGATGCCCACCCAGAGAATCTCTTTTCTTTTTCGACCCACCAAGGTGAGATAAGAGATGAAAAAGATCAGGGTGGCAAAGGCACAGGGATTGATTCCATCGAGCAAACCGGCTGAAAGGATGGTTAAAATTCCGAGAGATTTAAAACGTGCGACGATCGACTCCTCCGCTTTTTTCATTTCTTCTGGTGATAGTGACGGTGATGGTGACATTTTACTCTCGCTAACACTAACACCAGCACTCATTTGTCCATATTTCTGGATCAATCCTTCCACTTCGGATTCTATAATCTTTTCCGGAGAGAGGTAATCCTTTCCGATAAAGAGGCTCGGTGCAATTAAACGCTTTTCCGGAGGGAGGTTAAGTCGGTTCGAAAGGGTTTCGTTCAAACGTTTTCCATCAGGGGTGTTGAGGTCGATCTCTTTGATCTTTAGAAGGGGATATTTTTTTGAAAGATATTCGAGCAAAACGTTTGCCCGATCACATTTTGGACATCCCTTCTGATAAAAGTAGGTGAGGTCCACGGTGAAACTTTTTTCGGAAGGTTGGGCCATGGAAGAGATTTCAACAGGGGGAAGAGAGGCCCCCCCCTTCATCTGATACTCCTGGATGAGAGGGTCCAGCTTTCCCATTATCTCCATTTCCCCGGAGAGGAGATGGTTCCCAATGAAGACGACAGGGAGTTCATTTTTTGTTTGGCCAAATCGTTTCTCCAGTTTGGAAAATGCTTCATAATAGGCCGGATTCCCGATATCAAAGGTTTTAATCTCGAGAGAAGGGTAGAGGGTTTTGAGTGATGGAAGATAGCCCCGAAGGATAACCTGACAGGGCTGACAGTCCTCGGCATAAAAGAAATAGAGATCGATCTTCCCTGGTTGTGCGTGGACGGCAACAGATTGGGGTGGAAGGGAAGGGAAGGGAAGGCCTACTATGATCAACCCGACGAAGATGCTCAGCAGGGCTTTGCTGATATTCATTTTTATCTCTACAAAGGATTATATACTCGAGATCAATTTCTCCGGTTTTTTCATCTGATGTTTTGAAATCAGACTCGCCTCGGGAACCCTTTCCTCCATGAATTCCCCGTAAATATATGATTCAGGAATCACCTATTTCTGTCAAGGGGGAAAAATGATGGTTTAGGTTTGAGGCAAAAAATTAGCCTCAACCTTTCACCTTAATCCTTTAACGAATGTATTTAAATCTAAGCGATCAGGTCGGGTCTTGGGATTTCAAATTCACAAGGAACGCCAGTCTGGCAAAGGCCACAGGAAGGTGGAGGATTCTGCAATCCATATTCCAGCCGTTTGGCTTTCACGGGTTCCGAATTGATATATTCCTGACATTTATCCTTGTCATGACCTTCTTCCGTAATGGCACCGGCAGGGCATCTCGGAATGCATTTTCCACATTTTTCATTCTGGAAGAGGAGACAATTTTCTTTGTAGTGGAGATATTTTTTCTCACTCGGTGTCAATTTTAGAAGGGTGACGACACTCCCGATTCGTATGGCCATTCCCTTGGGGGTGATGAGGCCGTCATTGAGACTGAACGTTCCAAGGCCGCAGGCATAGGCGATATGGCGCTCTGACCAGGGAGAAGCCCAGCCCGCCTTCTCATACCGAGAATATTGAAAGGAAGGTAAAAGGGTGGGAGCTACGGCTATATATCCCAGATCCTCCAAAAAACCTACTACATGCTTTTTAAGGGCGTTATTACAGGCTTCACCAAAGTCCCTGGTATAGGCCCAGAGTTTAGATGGAAATTGCCCCTCCAGGCGATTGCTTTTTCGGGTATCCTCAAAGGTGGGAAGGACCCATGAGATAACGCTGATCTGTTCAATCTCGGAAAGGAGAAGGTCTTTCCCTTTCTCTTTCAGGGCTGCGGTGACGATCTCTCTCGGGGTGAGATGAAATGAACCGATAATGCTCTTATATTCGAAGAACTGAGGATCTGTTCCCGAGGCAAATCCAACCAGGGGCTCGTCCCAGTAAACTCCCTGGTCCAGCTGGGTTCTTCGATTTTGCTCATTCTCCTTAATAAAATTTTTGATGAGCTGTTCCAGCACCTGATTGGGATTCTTGAGGAAGACGATTTTGTCTTCTTTCGTCATAGGGTCCCTTTTCCTATTCCTTCTCTATGTCTGTTGAATTGAAACCACCCTTTTCATGAATTCCTTCCTGTTTGCAACGATACTCTTCGATCGCCAATTTCAGGGCATCCGCAGCCAAAGTAAAGCAAGGGATTTTCTCCTCGGGTAACTGGGAAAGGACTTCTTTTGATGTCTCCTCCGATATCTTCAGGGCCTCATCCAGTGTGGTCCCTTTGATCCGCTCTGTTAAAATGGAGCTGGTTGCAATGGCTGCACCACAGCCGAAGGTCTTGAAGGTCGCCTCGGTGATCTTATTGTCATTGACCCTGATGAACATCTGCATGATATCACCGCAGGAGGCATTGCCCACCGTGCCCACACCGTCTGGATTGGAGATCTCTCCTACATTTCTCGGATTTTGAAAATGCTCCATTAAAAATTTTGGATACTTCGTCATCTTTTTCCCTCAACGTTAATGGTTTTTATCAGTCCGATTCTCCAAACGCTTCACTCTTTCCTCTAATTTATTGTGGAGCTGGAGAAGCATCTTCATGATATCCGACAACGGGTCCGGAAGATTCCCATGCTCGAAGTCGAGTTCTTCCCTTTCTGGAGTGAGGGATTCTACACTCCGGCCCGGAACGCCAACGACCGTTGCCCCCGGTGGAACGGCCTTAACCACCACAGAACCGGAGCCAATTCTAACCCCGTCGCCTATGGTGATGGCTCCTAAGATAGTGGAATTGGAGCCCACAA
>JBFMAE010000368.1:0-3973 GCA_040756085.1 Thermodesulfobacteriota bacterium
TCGATATGATGGAGTTCCTTATAGGTGAAGGGGTCGTAAGGTTCGGCAATATGAATCTCTTTGGAGGGCTCTTTGATACCAGCCATTTTATAAGCCTGGCGCGAAGCGACCTCGAGGTAGTCAGGATAGTAAAGATCTCGGGTACACCAGTAAGCGGTATCCAGTGCCCAACCCACTCCATCAATCCAAATCGGCTTTTCTGTCACACGGCGAGCCACATGCTCTGCTGCCAATACGATGCAAGCCGCTCCATCGCTCGTCGGACTGATATCGAGTCGATTCACAGGCCAGGCCATGATCTCGGAATCGAGGACATCTTGGACCGTGATTTCAGCGGGTAATTGAGCTGACGGATGGTCCATCGCATTCTTCTTATTTTTTACAGCCACCAATGCAATGTCCTCTTTCTTATAACCATGGGTGGTCATAAAGCGGTTCATCTCGATAGCGAAAATCCAGATGAGGGTAGGGTAGAGGGCTTGCTCTGTTGTATGGTCGAAGATCGTCAGGAATGCTCCTGCAGGGTGGGGATAAGCAGAGGACATCTTCTCTTCTGCAACCACCAAGCAGGTATCGAACATTCCCGAGGCGACATGAAACCAACCGTGGATCGGGGATAGAACTCCTGTTCCACCACCCACATAATGCCTCATATAGGGTTTTCGATAGGCCCCTGAACCATCCGAAAGATATTCCCCTTTCATATGAATACCATCGAATGCATCGGGTGCGGTACCGTGGACAACACATTCGATGTCCGAAAGTTTCATTTCACAGGAATCCAATGCCATTTTTGTTGCCTCGTAAGCCAGTTCCTTAGGCGTTTCCTGGACATTTCGATAGAATTTCGTCAAGCCTGCTCCAACAATGGCCACTCTTCTCATCCTTTTCACCTCCTTTAGTTGCTCAGGATCATCACAGTTCCAGTGGTCGTTGGGACACCCCTCCAACTTTGAGCCAGTCCTGTGGTCACATTTTTAAGTTGATTCTTCCCTGCTTCGCCTCTCAATTGTCGGACCACCTCAAGGACTTTATGTCCGCCATTGAGTTCATAGAGGTTTCCCACTCCGAGGCATCCTCCAGAAGGATTGACAGGAAATTCTCCAGTGATCTCCGTTCCTCCGATTTCTGTCAGAGGACCCGCCTCTCCTTTTTTGCAGATTCTCATTGCTTCAAGATGCTGGAGCTCTTTATAGGAGAATTCGTCGTTGATCTCCGCAAAGTCAATCTCTTTTCTGGGATAACGAATCCCTGCCATCTTGTAGGCCATCTCCGCAGCTATCTGGGCATAGATGGCTTCTCCCCAATTTCGAGTTTCGAGGCCCGGTGTATCCGAGCACCATCCGATTCCCCTGATCCATATGGGATTATCACAAAGAGCTTTTGCCGTCTCTTCCTCTGCCAAAACGACCACCACTGCCCCGTCTGAATGGGGGCTGATGTCCATCTGGGTTAATGGATAAGAGATGACTTCGGAATTAAGAACATAGTCAGTATCGATTAGAACGCTATGCCCGGCATATGGATTGTTCAAGGCATTCTTTTTATTCTTTACTACGACTTTGGCACATTGTTCCCGTGTGGTTCCGGTTTCGTACATGAACCTGGCCATTTCCAATGCTGCCACTGCATGAGGGCTTTCTTTCAGTGGTCGATTATAGATGGGGTCCATTGCAAAGGTCACCATCTCCGAAAGAGTTAACATATTAGAGGCCTTGCTCAGTCCCTGAGCGACGGATATGGGACCGATGTCGGAAAGGATCATCATATAGGCTGATGCCAATGATTGAATAAAATCACCAGGGACGGTATAGATGGGTCTAAGCACTGCGCCCAATTGATCTGGTGAATACTCATCGGCGATGCTATATCCTTCAAAAAAGTCCTCTGCGGTGGTGACAAAAGAACCCACATCCTTCGGTTCGATGCCAGCATCGAGATAGGCCTTCATCGCTGCCTCATAAGTCAATTCCCGGTAGGAGACATCAGGTGTGGTGGCACGAAATCCTGTTGTCCCTATCCCAACAATTGCAACTCGTTTCGCCATCTTAGGTTTTCCTCCTTTCTTAGACTTTGTACGATGAACTATGAACTTAAAACATTCACCCCCCTTCTTCTTTAATTCGGAGTTCGGAGTGATGAGTTCGGAGATTAAAAATTAAATACTACGAACTCCCTGCCTGCGCCTGCCCGCGGTAGGCAGGGCAGGCAGGCGAACTAATGACTCCGAACTATTATTTTCGGGGTTTGATATTTTCTCGAACCCATTTTACAGCCTCCTCGATGGAGGTCCCGGGAGTAAAGATGGCTTTCACCCCACATTGGCTTAAAACAGAAATATCCTCTTCAGGAATAATCCCTCCCCCGAAGACGGCGATATCCTCTGCTCCTTTTTCTTTGAGAAGTTCAATGACCCTGGGAAAGAGGTAATCATGAGCTCCTGCAAGGCTCGATAATCCGATAACATCCACATCTTCTTGAATGGCAGCGGCAACAATCTGTTCCGGTGTCTGATGGAGTCCGGTATAGATCACCTCAAACCCAGCGTCCCTGAAACCCCTTGCAATCACCTTTGCTCCCCGGTCATGTCCATCCAATCCTGGTTTTGCAATGAGAATTCGAATCTTCCGTTCTGGACTCATCGTCCCTCCCTCTGTTGAGGGTTCAAGGATTCAAGGGTTCGAGGGTTCAAGTATTTTCTATTTCTTCACTGGAACCCTTGGTCCCTTGGCCCCTCGGACCCTTAAAAATATCCCGGGTCTGAATATCGGCCGAAAACATCCCTCCATACATCACAGATTTCCTGGATGGTGGCATATTCCCTGACGGCATTGATGATGTGAGGCATGAGGTTCTCGCCGTCTTGAGAGGCCTTCCGAATCTGCCCCAGAAGTTCTTTCACTTTTGAATTGTTTCGCATCCGCTTCACCTCACTGAGCCTTCTCAACTGCCTTTCCTCAATCTCGGGTTTCATCCTCCAGATCGTAATGGGTGGATGGTCCGTCACATACTTATTCAACCCGACGATCACCTTCTCCCCAGAGTCAATCTGTTTCTGATATTTGTAGGCAGATTCAGCAATCTCCGCCTGCGGAAACCCTCGCTCAATCGCGGCAACCATCCCTCCTATTTCGTCAATCTTCCGGATGTATTCCCAGGCCTGTTCCTCCATTTGATGCGTCAGGGACTCTATAAAATAAGAACCTGCCAATGGGTCGATGGTATTGGCCACCCCCGTTTCCTCGGCGAGGATCTGCTGTGTTCGCAAGGCAATCGTTACTGCCTCCTCAGTGGGGATGGCATAGGTTTCATCTAGGGAGTTGGTGTGAAGCGATTGAGTCCCTCCTAAAACGGCTGCCAGTGCCTCATAAGCGGTGCGGATGACATTATTATAAGGTTGTTGTGCGGTTAAGGAACAGCCTGCGGTCTGGGTGTGAAAACGGAGCATCCAGGAACGTGGACTTTTTGCTACGAACCGTTCCCGCATGATCTTGGCCCATATCCTCCGAGCCGCCCTGAATTTGGCAATCTCCTCGAAGAAGTCGATATGGGAGTCGAAGAAGAAGGAAAGTCTGGGTGCAAAATCATCCACATCGAGACCCCTCTCGATCGCCGCCTCCACGTAAGCAATACCGTCGGCCAGGGTGAAAGCAAGTTCTTGAACTGCGGTCGCACCCGCTTCACGGATATGATATCCACTGATGCTGATCGTATTCCACCGGGGGACTTCCTTCGTGCAATATTCAATGGTGTCCACGATGATTCGAAGGGATGGTTTAGGTGGGAGCATGAAGGTTTTCTGTGCGATGAATTCCTTCAGCATGTCGTTTTGGATCGTTCCTCCAATCTCCTTTTTGCTAACCCCTTGTTTCTCCCCCACTACAATATACATGGCCAAAAGGATGGAAGCAGGTGGATTGATGGTCATGGAAGTGGTGACTTTATTCAGAGGGATTCCTTCAAACAGAATTTC
>JBFMAE010000369.1:0-6982 GCA_040756085.1 Thermodesulfobacteriota bacterium
ATAAATGGTGGGGGTAGCCTTCGGCTCGAGCTCCGACCGAGGGCTCAGCGTTGGCCCTGAGCGGGGTTTTTCATACCGGCCTGAAGGCTGGAACTTGGGACAACCACTAGGTCAAATTTTCTCTTGACAATTCCGACCGGATATGTTTTATATATCCGTAAGGTAACCATATGAAAAGATTTTTTAACTTTTACTTCTTTTATTTTTATTTTGACAGGGGTCATCCATAAGTTCCATCCCGTTATAGGGATGGAAAGCCATGGGTGACCTGACTGGCCCCATGGCTTTTTAATTTCTAAAGCCATAGGGGTAACCTTATGGCTTTTTTATTTGCTTAGAAAATAGTTCTCAACGATCAATATTCTCAACAAATTAAACGAATGACAGCGAATTGATCGAATATACGTTATGAAATGGAATAATTAAATTCGGTTTCATTCGCATCATTCGTTTGATTAAAAATCAGAAAGGGGAATAGAAATGGCTATCTCAAAAAAGGTGAAAAACGCATTGGAAGGTGCTTCATGGGTGAGGCGGATGTTCGAGGAAGGGGAGGAATTAAAACGACTTTATGGCATGGAGAATGTCTTCGATTTTTCCCTCGGGAATCCCAATCTTGAACCTCCGGCCTCATTGAAGAAGGCCCTCAAGGCCCTCGCTGATCAACCGATCGCGGGAATGCATCGTTACATGCCCAACAATGGTTACAGCGAAACACGAAAAGCGATCGCTGAATATCTTGCAGAGGAATCTGACCTTCCTTTTGAGGAGAAACATGTCGTGATGACCGTTGGAGCAGCCGGTGGGCTCAATGTTGTCTTAAAGGCAGTCCTGGATGAAGGAGATGAGGTCATTGTTCCCTCCCCCTACTTTATGGAATTTAAATTTTATATCGATAATTGCGGTGGGACGATTCGGCTGGTCGAAACCAACGAGGATTTTTCCTTGAACCTGAATGAGGTAAAAAAGGCAATCGGGAAGAGGACGAAAGCCATCCTGATCAACTCCCCCAATAACCCCACGGGTGTTGTTTACGATCAGGAAACCCTTGAGAACTTGGGAGTGTTATTAAAGAGAAAGAGTCAGGAATTGGGAAGGACCCTCTATCTCATTACGGATGAAGCCTATAGGCGGATCGTTTTCGATCAGATCGAACTTCCCATTCCTTTTCAATACTATCCCCATACCATCCGGGTGACCTCCCACTCCAAGGATCTCTCCCTTCCAGGAGAAAGGATCGGTTATATTGCGGTTCACCCCCATTGCGAAGAAATAGATGAGATGATGGCCGCCATCGTCTTTGCCAACCGGACCCTCGGGTTTGTTAATGCTCCGGCATTGATGCAGAGATTGGTCGCCCCTCTCCAGAGGAATTCGATCGATATCAGGGAATATGAGCAAAAACGGGATCTCTTTTACAATGCTTTGAAAGTGTTTGGCTATGATGTCGTCAAGCCCCAGGGTGCTTTCTATCTCTTCCCAAAAGCTCCCATCGAGGACGATGTGGCTTTTGTAAAAGAACTCCAATCGAAACGGATATTGACCGTTCCCGGAAAGGGTTTTGGAAAACCCGGCTATTTCCGAATTGCCTACGCCGTTGACAAAAAGGTGATCGAAGGAGCACTTCCTGGATTTAAAGAGATAGCTGAAAAATACGGAATGAGCAGAAGATAAATTCTCCTCCTTTCCCTTCCCCTCTGCCTGCTGGTAGGCGGGGGGAGGGCTTCATTTTCTAAAAATCTCACCAAAATTTGAAAATCAGTAAACCCCGTTAGAAGGTCTTCGACCTTCCAACGGGAAGGCTCACACGGGGCTTTTAACCCCGTGTTCGCTACAAAAGGAATTTTACCTTCATCCGATCACTTGCTGGGCTCGAATTTGCTTAATTTGAATACGACACCTTGCCATTCAGGCACCCAATGAGGGGAGTATTCCCATTCTCCCATCACATAGTTTTTGACCTCTTTAGAGTACCACATGTTCACCTTTAAGGTAACTTTCCCTTTTCCGGATTTGTCTTCTGTTGTTAGAGTGGTGAGAATTTTTGCTGCATTAAATCCTCCAACAGGGGTATTGACCTCTTCAAATCCTTCTACCTCATAGGTGATCTCATATTCTTGCACGACCCTTTTCGCTTCTATATAAAATACACCTTTTTGTATCTGTTTCCATTTCTTTCCCACATGTAATGGAAAATTTTTGAACCAGAACCATCTTTCCCACCAAAAGTTTTGTGTAACATCCTCCCCTTTGGGGTTTGTTGCTTTTAAAATGTTATACTGGTTATCAAGAAAAAGTTTATCTCCTTTTCCTGTCACTGCAACGATTTCATTCTCCTTTACTCCAACAACCTTATTTGTCCAGGAATGTCCTTCCTGGCCTCTGATCCATCTCCACTCCCATGTCTCCCCAACTTTATATTCTGGGAGTCCAATTCTTTCAAATGAATGCGAAATTTCTTTTGTCTCTTCTTCTTTCAGGTCAGGCGTGGTTGCACAACTCACAAATAGGGTGGAGCTGAAAACTAAGAATAGGTAACCTAAAAAGGTCTTCTTTTTCACAGTTTGCTCCTCCTTTCATTTATTTTTATAGGTAATGAGGCTACAGACCCTAAGTCCTTGTCAGGGACCATTTCTTCTTTCTGCCTATAAGATAATTTGTACTACTCAATATAATCCTTTGTCAAATTCTAATATAGCTCTCATGTAAATGAATCTTGAGGGACTGAGTGTCAATCACAGAATTACTCGATGCATCCGCAAAAATCTTACTGCCATCCACCAACCCCGCCCCCACACATTGCCAAACGATCCGCTCAAAGAAATTTTGAAAGGCTTCCACGCCCCACCGAGCCCGAGCCTTGCTCAAAACACTATGATTCGGCACCTCACTGTCCAAATCGTATCCCAAAAACCAAAGCCAATCTAATCGCAACGGAATCGTCTCCATGAGCTCCCGCTCCGAACGAACATTATAGAGAATTAATTATTTATGTCTGACCCCCAGACCATTAGAAATAGCCTCGAAAAATTGAAGGTTAGAGAAACGGGGAGTGCGAGAGATAGAATTATGTGAAACAAATTTCGCCGAATCCTGCCTGAGTCGCCAACATCCCGAAGACACTTTCGCAATCCTCCAATTAAATACCCAACAATTTCAACGAATTTTGAGTGGCATATCAATTGCAGTACTTCCAAGTAGACGAATTTTAGCAGTTCGTCAAAACCCAATTTTAAGGAGGATGCCATGCATAATATTGACCGTACTCAATTAGAGGCGGAACTTTATGAACTCTCACCCGAATTTCTTGAATCCGAGTTCACACAGGAAGCAGGATTCCCTGGAGAGGCTCCGCATCAAAAATCCACTCTATTCGAAACCCCTTTTCACGAGATTCCCATTCACGAAGCCCAATTGCACGAGGCTGAGTATCACGAAGCCCCGATGACAGAGGCCGAAGAGATGGAGCTGGCAGCCGAATTGCTGGAGATCACGACCGAGGAGGAGCTCGATCAATTCATCGGTAAACTGTTCAGAAGGATTGGGCGTGGTATCGGCCGCATCATAAGATCTCCTGTGGGGCGTGCCTTGGGTGGCATCCTAAGGGGTGTGGCCAAGAGAGTTCTGCCCATTGCTGGCTCAGCCCTTGGCGGCATGGTAG
This sequence comes from Thermodesulfobacteriota bacterium, assembly GCA_040756085.1. Taxonomy (GTDB): domain Bacteria; phylum Desulfobacterota; class BSN033; order BSN033; family UBA1163; genus JBFMAE01. The sequence goes on from JBFMAE010000369.1 coordinate 3,662, forward strand.
GTGGACCTGTGGGCGCAGCCATCGGGGGGAGGCTGGCAGGAGCTGCGGGCAGGGTATTTGGGCTTGAGCTTGAAGGACTAAGTCCCGAAGATCGGGAGTTCGAAGTGGCCCGCAGGTTCGTTCGCTTTGCCGGGAATGCCGCTCATACGGCTGCGCTCAGTCCACCCACAATCGATCCCACAAGGGCAGCAAGGGCCGCCGTGGCTGCGTCTGCACGGAGATTTGCACCAGGCTTGCTAGGTCGCGTTCTTCCCGCCTATCCTTCACCTGCCATTCCCCCTTCGGCAGCTGGGGTAAGCGGCAGGAGCGGCCGTTGGGTACGCCGCGGCAACAGGATCATCCTCTTTGGAGCGTAAGCATGAATAGTGCTCCCACCGCATTGCGATACTTATCTGATGAGGCGCGATCTCTCCTCAGCCGGCTCGACCGGGTTAGGCCATTTGCCCTCCAAATGCCCATGGTACCTGCTGCTTCAGTTTCCCTCGCGGCACTGACAGCAATTGAACGGTACTTGATTGAGGGACGTCGAAACGAAAGCTGCGACAAATGGTGCTCGATTACCTGAGGCAGTTATCTGAACGAGACTATGGCGTGGCAACGTTTGAAAAGGCATACCATTCAGTGGACTCAAATTTCATCAATACTCTCTGGCAGGCTTACCTTAAGACGGTGAATGGAACAAAGACCCTTCCCTACCTCTCCCTGATTCGAGAGAAGTTGGGAGAGGTTCCTCTTAAAGATGCGGAAGCAAGGTGGTGCTACGGGATCTTGACAGAGAAACTTTCTCGGCCCTGCCTCCTGGAACTGATCTGGTCTTACTGGCATGAGGAAGGCATGCTGGTCCAGACGCTAAACGCAATCAGCCTTCGGTTCCAGAACAAACGCATCCATCCAGGCCGTGATCCTCTCGTCCACCTCGATATTGACCCATTGCGGCCGTTGAATAACTTGCTTTGGGGCTATATCCAGGATGAACAGCATCGGCTCACCCTTGCTCGGAGAACTTACGAGTACGATCATCACTACGGCTTGAGGCTTCTTGGCAAGGCAGTCCCTGAATTACGTGCGGTCGATAGCCGATTAAAGTTCCTGGAAGCTTTTCACAACCTTTTACACGTCTGTTCCATTTTCTTTACCCAAGACGATGATACGACAGTAGTGGCCGATGGGTTTCCTGTCTTGAATGCCCTGAAGGAGGTACACCTCCTCCACCAATAATAGGATGGCAACGATCAACTCGCTTCGTCACCAACATCAGGGTTATGTTCTCGCTGGCGCCGAGCTGCCCGAAGGATCTGCAGGGCCCGAGAGGTTACCTTCAATTTCAGCGCAGCACGCTGCAGATTGCCCTCTTCATCGCCCACTCCAATCCTGATGGCAGTCTCCGTGACCTTCCGTCTGATCTCCTTCAGCCCAATGCCTAGGTGAATGGCACGACGCAAGGCTGTCTCAAAGGCGGTATCGCACCAGTCCTGCGGCTCTAACTCCTCATCAGGACGCTCTTCTGCGGGAAGATCGCCAACGGTAATAGGGCCGTACCCCACGTGCCGGTACATCACACGAGTCACCAACTGCTTGAGCTCTCGCACATTGCCAGGATATTCCCGTTTGAGCAGATATGCACATATTGGTTCATCCAGATGGAGTGGCTCCTGGGAAGGTTGGATCGATCTCATGAAGTGGTGCACAAGGGGAAGGATGTCTTCGGTGCGGTCCCGGATCGGAGGCAACTTGCAAGACGTGGTGGCAATGCGGTAGTAAAGGTCACGTCGAAACTTTCCTTGCATCACCTCTTGCAACAGGTCCCGATTAGTGGCACAGACCAGGCGAAAATGAGTCCGCTGCCAGGTGTTTCCTCCTACGCGTTTATACATCCCTTCCTCGATGACACGGAGCAGATGGGCCTGGAGACCCAACGAAAGCTCTCCAACCTCGTCCAGAAACAATGTGCTGCCATCGGCCAGGGCAAAAGCGCCGTCACGGGATGCGATCGCACCTGTAAAAGCCCCTCGCTCGTGGCCGAAGAATTCACTCCCCGATAACTCCGGTACGATGGTGGTGCAGTCGAGAACCACCAGTTCCCCCTTTTGAGGCCGCTGATCCAATGTATGGATCAGTCGGGCTACGAGTTCCTTTCCTGTGCCAGTTTCTCCCACAAGCAGTACCGAGGCGTCCGTGAACCTCGCTCCCTCTACTATTTGGCGTAACACTGACACCCAGGCCGGACTCTTGCCTACCAGATTATCTCGCACTAACGGTGAATGAACCAGTGTGTCAATACTCTCCCATCGCTTTAACCGAACCACCACTTCAGCGACCGGGTCTGCAAAACGATCCCAGACCAGTACATCAGAAGCTTCGCTTTTGAGCAACCGCCAATCACTGGAATGGGGTAAAGCGGTGCGAGAAGTCCCTATCGCCAACACGCGATCTACACCGTTTCGGCTGACTTCTTGAACCACCTCAAAGAGCCGGGGGGCCACCTCACCAAAGAAGAGGACACCCGGTCCTGGAAGCAGTTCTGAGTTAAGGAGGGATGCGTCAATCCCTTCCTGGGCCAGTGAGTGGACTAAATCAGACTCGCGGATATTGCCCGTTGAACCAAGAAAGAGAAGCCAAACTCGCATAGGCTTCCACCTAAGAAACCTGGTCGGTTATGAGTAAGAATCGTGGGTGGTCCAGCTTCAAATCCCCAGCAAAGCCAGCAAGGAAGAGAAATCCCGCCTCCAAGGGAATGAAGACCAAATTTACCTCAACACCATGAGTCAACCTTATTTGGATATTAGGGGTTAGGGGGCCAAATCTTTTTCCTTAGCGTTCACCTTTTTCACTCAATTCCACCAAGAGAAGTAAACATACTCTCAAAAAACTGAACTACCCTCGCCTTGAAGGCGAAGGGTTCTGAAACATCTTGTCGACCTGAAGTTGATTTCCCAAGCAACATTCTCTATTGGGGAACATTTCAAACCAAAATGCTCATGATCGGCTTGATACGAAAACTAATTTGGAAGAGAATTATGACGCTAAGCCGACCATTTCGCAAATCTTCGCTTCGCCTGAAGGCGAGGGGTTTCCACCGTCCCCGAGGGGGACACAAATACAAAATTTGTTAAGCCAATTTGTAATGAACGACTAAGAATATATCTTCCACCTCATCTGGCTTAGTGACAAGGTTTGTATAATCTGGAGCTACGTTGTATTTCACTTTCAGGCTCATTTCCCCCGTAATATCCAGTTCTTCAAGGTTAAGTCCTGCATCATTTACATTTATGGTTGCCTTATTCAGCCCCCCATAGCTGTCGTTTTGAGGCATGGTAATCT
>JBFMAE010000370.1:0-7872 GCA_040756085.1 Thermodesulfobacteriota bacterium
AACAGAATGTCCGAGAAGCCCTGGAGCTCGCTGACCGGGGATATATTTTGCAGACCGGTCGAACCATCTCCTCAGGCCAGGGAACAGAGTTGTTAGAGTCAGAGATCGTCAAAAAAGCCTTCCTGGGTCTATAGAAATAGAAAACAGGATTATCAGAGCCGTGTTCCTTACATTAATTTTCCCATCAAATTTAATTCCGTTTTTTCAGCCTAAGAATTTTTAAAGAGGAATGATTCTGTAATGAACTTTGTTAGAGAATAAAAGTTCTTGTGGGTTACAATGACGACGAGAAAAATTGATAATTTCAAATTTGAGAAATCTAATCCTCCTGTCACTTCCTTACCTTCCCCTTCAAGAAATGAGCGAAAGGTTGGGGGGAAACCATGTAGGAACGTGGTGTAATGGAGGAGGCCAAGAGAAAGAGAGCTACGGACCAGAGGCCCCGGTAAGGGAGGGATTCGTTATCACCCGGATGTGGATCTGGACGAAGTCAGGGCTCTGGCTATGTGGATGACCTGGAAGGCTGCCGTGGTCAATATCCCCTTTGGAGGCGCCAGGGGTGGAGAAGAGATTACGAATGAAGGACTTTTAGAACTGGACTGTGATATCCTGATTCCCTCGGCCTTGGAAAATCAGATCACTCATAAGAATGCTTCGAAGATAAAGGCCAAGATCATTGCTGAAGGGGCCAATGGTCCCATGACTCCCGAGGCAGACGAGATTCTCTATGATCGAGGAATTTTTGTAGTCCCGGATATTCTGGCCAATGCCGGAGGGGTCACAGTCTCCTATTTTGAATGGGTTCAGAACCTTCAGGAACTTCTCTGGAGTGAAGATGAAATCTCTGATCGTTTGACTCGGATTATGAAGAGAAGCTTTACAGAGGTACTCAACATCTCTCAGAAGGAGAAAGTGGATATGAGAACAGCGGCTCTGATGCTCGGGATTGGAAGGGTGGCTGAAGCCACAAAACTCAGAGGAATCTATCCGTAATCAATCTCTTTCCAATTTAAAAAAAATTGTAAAATCCAAAAAAAAATTTAATATGAAAGAGATCAAAGTAACTCCTACACCATCCATCGTCACATGTCTGGTTCCTAAGCCGGCTTATCTGATGGACCTTTATCCTAAAGCACGTTTTTTTCTCATGGGCGATCGGGGCCTCCTCCTCGAATTCGGTGATGGGATCAGTCTTGAAGTCAATGAAAAGGTGAGGAGGATGGCGCTGGCCATCCAGGAAGAGAGGATCGAGGGAATCATTGAAACAGTTCCTACCTATCGTTCGTTGCTCATCATTTACAATCCATTGGTCCTTCCTATCGAGGATTTGAAAAAAAGGGTGGAACAAATCGAGGATGGACTTCAACAGACACCCTTTCCAGAGCCGAATTTGACACGGATTCCTGCAATTTATGGAGGCCTTTATGGTCCGGATTTAGATTATGTGGCGGAATACTGCCGGATCTCAACGGAAGAGGTCATCCGGCTCCATTGCAGTAAACCCTATCTCATCTATATGATCGGCTTCATACCCGGTTTTCCCTATATGGGAGAACTTCCTGAAGCACTGATCACGCCTCGTCTCAAAACACCGAGGCTATCGGTTCCTACAGGATCTGTGGCCATCGCACAAAGACAGACAGGGATCTATTCGATGGAAAGTCCCGGAGGCTGGCAGATCATCGGCCGGACCCCTGTAAAATTATTCGACCCCGAGAAAGAGCCTCCGGCCCTGCTTCGGATAGGCGATTTTGTCCAGTTCTATCCAATCGATGAAGAAGAATTCCATGACTGGAATTTGCAGAGCGCATAATGCATGGCGCCTGTTTACCGCAGGCAGGCATAGGGCATAACATATAACCCGACGAATAAAAAAAGTAGGGGCAACCCTCTGCGGTTGCCCAAAGGGAGTTAGGATTGGAAAGAGCAGCGGCTTTTGAAGTATTAAAGCCGGGGATTCTGACCACCCTTCAGGATCTCGGTCGCTATGGGTTCAGCCAGTTTGGGGTTCCTCTCTCCGGTGCGTTAGATACTTTCTCTTTAAGAGTCGGAAACCTGCTGGTGGGAAACAGGGAGGAGGAGGCCTGTCTTGAGATCACCATCATGGGGTTGAAGTTGAAGGCGATGGGAGAGGTCGTCATCGCCATCACTGGCGGAGACCTCTTTCCAACCCTGAATGGAGATCCTCTGGAGATGTGGAGAACCCATCTTCTGGTAGAGGGGGATGTCGTCACTTTTAAAAACCTTCGAAGGGGTTGCCGTTCCTATCTTGCCGTGAGCGGAGGATTCGCTGTCCCTCCGCTCATGGCAAGCAGATCCACTTATCTCTCAGGAAGGTTCGGGGGCCTGGAGGGAAGGGCATTGAAAAAGGGAGATATTCTTTACACTTCAAATGTCCCCCTCTCTCTGGACAAATTGGGATTTCGATTTCCAGGCGACTGGGTCCCTCCTCTGGAGAAGGAGGCACTTCTCAAGGTAATCCCTGGACCTCAGGATCACCATTTCACGAAGAAGGGGTTTGAAATTTTTTATTCCTCATCCTATCAGGTCACTCGCCAATGCGATCGAATGGGTGTTCGCCTCGAAGGCCCCGGAATCGAGCGGCGATCCGATGTGGAGGAGTCGATCATTTCAGAGGGCCTGATTCCGGGTGCGATTCAGGTCCCTGGCGATGGGAAACCCATGATCATTTTAACGGAGTTGGTCACCGGAGGTTATACGAAGATTGCGACGGTCATCTCTACCGATATCCCCAAGGTGGCCCAATTAAAGCCAGGAGATCGAATTCAATTTGAACCGATCTCTATGGAAGAGGCTCATCGCCTGCTCAGGGAACAGGAAGATCGGATCCAGAATTTCAAAAAAATCATCCAGCGTCGCTGAAGGGATAAGAAGATTTAAAATGACTTCATCCATACCGATTTACCCCGTATAATCCCGAAAGCCCCAGGCTTCAGACTAGAGATGAAGGCAATTTCAAATCTGAAGATAAAGAAAAGCCCCGTCCTTTAGGGCGGGGATCTACGGGGTTTACAAAATCTATGCGGTCAAATATGCTGGCCCCCTCACCAGCTCCGTCGCCATGGTCTTCTGGAATACGGAGTGGGAAAAAAAGGGGCCATGATATGAAGATGCTCACTCAATATCCAAAAGTGGCTGAAGATATTACTCGGCTGGTTTAACAGGCTCTCCAGGAATTTCAAACTCATAGAGATTTGCACCGGAACCATAATAGATCTTTCGGCCCATCATCGCCATCCCTGAAGAAATGGGAACAGGAGGTCTGGCTAAAAGGGATATCTGGTCATTCTTCGGATCGATGACAAAAATCGTTTCTCGAGCAAGCCCAAAGAGTCTTCCGTCCGGTCCGGGTTGAAGGGAGATCTCTCTCGGCTCCTTAAATCCGAGGTCGAAAACCTTCCTGATCTCTCTCTTCTCTGAATCGAAGACGAAGACCTTTTCGTTGTCCGTAATTCCATAGAGGACTCCATCGATGGTTGAAGCGAGGGAAAGGATCGTCCTGGCTTCTGGAACAGGGACGATCTCAAAAATCGTTTTCTCCTCTTTTGGATCCCATAAGATGAGCCTTGCTTCCTTTTCGATGGCTCGTGTCCCGGTGCCGCCCCGGACGGAACTTCCCCCAGCAATGAGGTCCAATTTTTCAATATATGCCAGGGAGGCGATGCTCTGATTCGGAACGATGTGGCGATAGCTCCGTTTCTCATTCTTCTTTGGATCATAAATACTGATGGCACCGCCCAGAAGGCCATAATCAGGATAACCTCCGACATAGACTTTCCCATGAGGTCCTGCAACCATTGCCCTCGGCCGGTACTGCCCATCCCCTATGGAACCCACATCTCTCGGATTGGCTTCCTCTCCATCGCCAAATTGTAATGGTTTTTTCGGATCGTAGATCGAGAGCCGGCCATCGGGGTAGGAACAGAGATAGAGCTTCCCATCAAAAGACCCCATCGAATAAACCTCTCCATTCGCATGGGAGGCTTTTCCCAGATCGGTGAGCGAGTCATCCTGTGGATCATAGACGAAGAGACGAAGGGGGAGCATACTGCTTCCATAGATCCGGCCATCCGGGCCTGCGCCGACGACAAAGATATAGGCACCCGAGGCTTCATACTGGAGAGAAATCACTTTCTCCTCCCCAGTCGCAGGATTCTCGATTCTGAGGACTTTATTGTCGATGAATTGGAATTTCCGGCCATCCGGGAGGCCACTTTTGGGTAAAGGTATCTCGGAGTCAGAAACTTCGAGAAGCTTTCTGCCTTCTTCGATACGAAACCATCTTTCCAGATTGGAGAACCTGGCATAAATCTTCCCGTCGTTCCCTTTGACCAGATGGATTCGTCCAGGTTTCCGCTCCTCCGGAGGAATGAGAGAGGTTTTCATCTGTTTCTCTGGATCGAAAACGACAATGTCTTTCTTTGCAAATTGGATGACACAATAAATCAAACCATCCTCCCCGGCTGTTGGATAACAGTAGAACTGGTCCGGATCCATCCGGCCAAAATTCCGGAACACTCCGGTCTTTGGATCATAAGAGAAAAGGTTTGCAGAGGGGAAGGTCCCACCCCAGATCTTGCCATCCGGTGCGGTCGTGAGGAGACAGACGAAGGACTCCTTTTCTCCCGCAGGTCGTCCGAGATCATCCCATTTCTCTGTCTTGGGATCGAACCTTAGGAGGTGAGCGTTATAGTAACTTCCGAGGTAGATCCGATTCTCTTGATCGATCGTAAATCCCCAGGAGCCCATCTCCGAGGAGAGAGGCCCGTTAAATTGTCGGCTTTCACCCGTATCCGGATTGATGGCGAGGAGAAAAAGCGGGGCTTTATATTGACCAAAGGAGAGGTAGATCGTATCACTCATTCCCATTTTTCCTGGACCGACATGGGCTCCCCAGATGATCGCCTCTTTGACCGGGATGCCGAGATCGCGAAAGGCAAAAGAATTTCCGGGAGAAAGGGTGAGAATGAAAAAAGCGAAGACGGGGATGAAAAATTTAACTATGAATGGAGGGCAATATTCCCGCAATAGGCGAGACCCCGCAGAGATCTTATCGAATGGATGCATTTCAAGAAAATTATATCACCGGTTTGGTTTCTGTAGTATTCGGTTCTGAAACGGAAGGTTCGGGAGTGTTAGATGCAGTTTTTGGAGTTTGGGGTTTTGGCTTCCTTGGCCGTAAACGCCAGCGTGGTTTCGCCTGTTTCCGCTCTTTCGGCTCTTCTGCTTCCTTGCTGACCCTATCCTTTTTTCTCTCTTCCTTGCCAAAACCAACGATCACATAGGTGCCGCTCCGGGAATCGGTCCGGAGCCGTATAATCCCTTTCTCCTCCGCATCCTCGAGGAGGTCGCTGAAGGTCCGGTATCCGTGGTAGGATTCATTGAAGGAGGGTTTCTTTCGTTTTATTGTCTCTTTTACCATGGAGGACCACAGGACTTCCTTATTCTCACGGACCAGGGCAACCACAGAATCCACTAAGAGCTGAAAGGCCTCTCTCTTCTTTTCAGGCAGATCCTGTTCAATTTTGGGAGGGGTACCGATGGGCCGTTCCAAATCTTCATAATAGATGAATTCATCGCAGTTATCGATCAGAAGATTGGAACTCGACTCCTTCATCCCGAGGCCGATTACCCGCTTCCCATTCTCCTTCAACTTGGAGACCAGGGGCGAGAAGTCGCTGTCGCCTGAGACGATGACAAAAGTATCGATATGCTCCTTAGAATAACAGAGATCGATGGAGTCCACGCAGAGCCGGATGTCTGCAGAGTTCTTACCGCTCATCGAACGTTTCGGGATCTCGATCAGCTCGATGGCCGCTTCGTGGAGAGGTTTTTTATACTCTGCGTAATCGGCCCAATCCGCATAGGCCTTCTTCACGATAATCTTTCCTTTCTCGACCAATCGTTCTAAGACCTTCTGGATATCAAACCGTTTATCCTTCTTGCCCTTGAATCCGAGAGCGAGATTCTCAAAATCGATAAAAACAGCTAATGTATGCTCTGCTTCACCCATGCTCTATTCCTTTCTTTTTAAAGGCCCAATCCTCTTTACCTGGAATTATCCTACAATTAAACAAGGAATTTGTAAACAGATGAAATGATTCATAAAGAATTTGTTCGCCAGGGGAAATAAAATTTTATGAATTTATGGACTTCCATCTCACAGCCTCCTGTTCAACCAACCAACGGGTTTCGAATGTTCAAACCTGGAAATCGGCTAAAATCCTTATCAGCCGTCCATAACTCTCTCACGCCGTGCTGTAAACATAAAGCGACTACCCGAGCATCATGGACAGGTGGACCCGATACTCTCCCGGTCTGGAGTGTGGATCGAAGAAGCAGCCAATAGTCCGCTGATTCAGCGAGCAGGACAAGGCTCGGGGATTCGAACCAGGCTTCAACCTGGTCAATAGCCTTTTCCAGAGGTGTCGGTGGATTGTAGATTCGAGGATGTGTCACAATGGCGAGGAATTCGTGAACGCATGGCCATGGTATAGCCCATGGGGCACGGCCCTCAGCTAATTCGACAATACGGGAGTAGGCGAGGTCATGCCAGGGAGAATCTTCTCGGTGCGCGTAAACCAGAAGGTTACTATCGACAGCGATCATCCCCCCCGTCCTTCATAGCTCAGCTCACGAATTTTGTCCCAGGAAGCTCCGACGAGATGGGGCTGTAGACCGTTACCTTTGAAAGTGGCTTTTCGGAGATGGAAGCGACTTCGCCGCTGACGTTCAGAGATAATACGACGGAGACCCTCTTCGACAAGGGCCTTCAGGGTTGTATGTTCTCGATGAGCCAACTTTCTTGCCTCTTCTATAAGGTTATCTGGTATATGTAAGGTTGTCTTCATATGGTTAACCATATCATTTTATATGGCAAGATGTCAAGAGCATTTGAGCCGCGGGAGGTTCTTTTTACAGCATGCAGGAATAACTCAATCCATTTTGGGGGAATAAAACAACGAGATGACTTGTTACCCCAATGATTAAATAATTCGTATCTATTTGTTTATTAAAGAGAATACGTCTAAAAAATGAAATCACTTGACAATTATCATAAAATGTTGTATTGAATTTACAACGTAGTTATAATTTTACAACAAAAAGGAGGTGCTGAGATGGGTGCCTTATTTGGTGAATATTTCAAAAAGAAACGTTTAGAAATTGGAAAAACCTTGAGACAATTTTGCTTAGAAAACGGATTGGATCCTGGAAATATCAGTAAGATAGAAAGGGGAATATTACCACCGCCGCAATCGAGAGAAAAATTAGCACACTATGCGAAATGCCTGGGGATCGTAGAAGGGAGTGATGAGTGGTTAGAGTTTTTTGATATAGCGCGCACTGACGCCGGCCGTATCCCTGAAGATTTGCTTGCAGATAAGAATATAGTCGCTCAACTCCCGTTAGTTTTTAGAACCATAAAAGGGCAAAAACTCACCGGAGAACAATTGGAAAAATTTACTCGTGCATTGGAGAAGCTCAATGAGCCAGAGTGATATAATTTATCAGAAGACATATGAACGTGATTTCAGCGTTCGTAGCAATACGCACCTGAGTACGCTTCTTGAACGGGAGGGTGTAGCATCACTCAACGATTTGATCAACAGCACCGACTGACAGGGATTGGGGATGTGTTCCTCATTCTTAATTCCGCATTCCGAATCCCATACTCCGCATTGGAGTGGGCCACTTTCTGATGGATAATCTCAAATCTCAATTTCTGTAACATTTTAGCCAAATAAAGTGCCCGAAATTTTTTTTAAAAGTAGCACTGGCGTTTTTAGAAGCAATATGCTATATCATGGCCCATGGAGATATTGCTTATCATCCGGGGCCGAGAGATACGAG
>JBFMAE010000371.1:0-5552 GCA_040756085.1 Thermodesulfobacteriota bacterium
TTCGAGGTTCGGTTGCTTCCAGGGTCTTCCCGTCGCATTCTCCCATACATATCGGAGGATGAGCCGGTAGGCCATCCGTTTGAAGGGGTTTGGGTTGAAGAATGCACCCAGGAGGATTCTTGGCTGGGTATAATATTTCTTCAGATAAGCCTGCTGAAGGCCGTGAACCTCTTCGGCGGAGAGGAACTTCGTATCCAGGATGGGATGCATAAAATCGTATTTACCGAAATCCCTCTCCCTGATCCTTCCTAATCGCTCTGCCTCTTCAAAATATCTGGTTCCAGGGAGGGGGGTGGTTTGAGTCAGGACGAGAAAATCACTCTGTTTCTTGACAAAATGGAAAACCTCCTTCAGAGTTTCTTCGGAATCATTCCAATCCCCGAACATGATGTTGGCCATCACCATAATTTTATTTCTCCTGAGGATATCGATGGCCTTCTGGGCCATCTCTCTGGACTGCTGTTTTTCATAACGGAACAGCACATCAGGCTGGATGCTCTCGATCCCTAACATCACTTCATAGAGACCGAGGCGTTTCATCTCGGGGATGAGATCTTCGTCACGGAGGATGTCCTTGATCCGGGACTGAAACCAGAAATGGATGTGGAGGCCGGATCTTCCCAGTTCTTCCAGAAATTCTTCCACCCGTTTCCGACTCCAGTTGAAAGTATTTTCGTTGAATACGAAGAGGCTCTTACGGTACTGTTGATGGAGGTAGGAGATTTCCTCCACCACCTTCTTTCCACTTCGTCCCCTCCAGACTCCATCCCAGAACTTCGTCTCGGAGCAGTAAGCACATCGATCTCCACAACCTCGACTGGTGGAGATGCCAAAGGCCCTTCTTCCCATCCCATGCCAGTAATAGGCTTCACTCTCCATATCGATGAGATGGTAGGCAGGAAGAGGAAGGGAGTCTAAACTGGTGATGAGAGGCTGTCTTTCGTTTAAGACGATCCTCCCATCATCAGAGTAAGCAATGCCTTTTACATTCTTTCCCTTTCCCTCTCCTGATAGATCCTGAAGGAGTTGAGAAAAAGGCATCTCCCCTTCCCCCAAAATGATGTAGTCCAGTGCCTTCACCTCCTGAAGAATAGGTTCAGCCAATAACGTGAAGTGGCTTCCTCCAGCTACGATCACGGAGTTGGGTGTAAGTTTTCGGCAGAGATGGATGGTCTGGATCGCTTCGGGCGAGAGGCAGGTCGCAGAGCAGGTAATGCCGATCACTTCAGCCTTTGATGCCGGAACAGCAGTTGAAAGATCCTTCCACGGGTTCTGGAGGACGGTGGCATCGATGATCTGGACTTCCCGCCCTTCCCTCTCCAGATAGGCACCTAATTGGAGAAGGCCAAAGGAAGGGGTCCACATCCGGAGGCCCGGAAAGAGTTGGTGAGGAGGATCGATCAGAAGAACCTTCATAGAATTTTTTTTGTAGCGCCTCCATTTATTGCCTGCCTGCGGTAGACAGGGGGGCGAATAAAAGTTTCGTCTACATTTCCACAATTATGTATGGGATCTCGCCTTTGGCTCCTGGATACTCTTTAATAAAAATGGCGCTGCCTCCTCATATGTCTTTCCCGACTTTATACTGTTACAAATGAAACAACACGACTTAAGATTTTCCTTATTATGTTTGCCTCCTTTGATTTGGGGAATAAAATGATCTAGCGTGGTATTTTCCTGAGTAACTTTTTCTCCACAATATTGACAAATCCATCTGTCTCTATCAAATATTTCACGTCTCTTTTCTGGATCATTAAAATAGTCTTCTTCAGTATCTTGGGGTAAAAGACTTGCTATTTTTTCGGCCACTAAAGGAATATCTTTCGGTAAATTAACGATGTAAAGAGTACCTCCTCTATTTGTATCGCCAATTTTAATACATCCCTTTTCCTCAAGTTTTTTTAAATTTCTGAAGCATGAGCATACGCTGTCTTTTCACCTCTTGACGATTTCCCATGTCCAGTCGCAATGGTTTTTTTACCAATTCGAACATCAACTTTACCATTCCTTATGAATGAATTGCGCAATAGATAAAGATAGACCGAGGCTTCATAAGGTGTTAATTCTGGTGATAAATAATCCACAAATTCTTCAATTATAATTTTTATATTTTCATCCCTATTGATACCCCAAGAAATTTCGTCGGCAGTAAATGCCGACGCTACTATACATCTAAATATATCCTCATTTTTTCAATTCTTTCGAGCACCTCTGGGGGAACTCGGTAGAGAAGATTTCCTTTAAGATCTGTGAGGACATGTGTGGTGGAGCCGGTGGCCAACACTTTCCCATTTACTTGAGAAAGAATACGATAGTGGAAGATCAGTTTGGCGACCTCTGTTCTCTCCATCGTCGTCTGAATGACCAGTGAATCTCCAAAGGTGGCCGGGAGCTTGTACTGACAGGTTAATTCCACCACCGGTGCTAAAAGATTCATCTCCTTGAGCTGAAGAGGACCCATCTTGAACTGCTCGGTCAGTTCATTTCGACCCACCTCAAACCAGCCTGTATAGTGGCCGTGCCAGACGACTCCATAGGCATCCACTTCAAAGAATCGAACCTGAATGGAAGTCTCATGGTATCTCATCTTATTCCACCTTCCCCATCAGCCGATCTCCCGCAGAGAAGGCTTCGGCATCTCGATCGATCCATCGAATCAATTTCGTCAGGGTCGCTTCATGTCCTACTTCGATGAATTGGCTGACACCTTCCTGAACCAGTTTCTCCACACATCGAACCCAATAGACAGGACGTCCGATCTCCTGAGAGAGAAAATCTTTGATCTCCTCTTTCCTCAACGGTCTGATCGTCCAATGATTAAGGATGGGAAACCGGGGTGGGTGGATCTCGATATCCTTCAGCAGATTTGCAATCTCCTCTCTTAAAGAAAAAAGGGAGGGGGAATGAAGCGCCGTATTGAAAGCGAGTCGGTTGGCAGAGATGGCTTTCCGAGAAAGAGCAAGGGAGATCGCCTTCTCTATACCTTCCTCTTCCCCGGAAAGGACATAATGCATCGAGCCGTTATAATTGGCGATAAAAATGTGATGTCCATTGAGGTCTTGGCAGATCTTCTGAACTTCCTCCTGGGGCAGTCCGACGATGCTGGCCATGGCTCCCCGGTGAAGAGTCCCCTCCCTTTCAAGAAGCCTTCCTATCGATTCGGTGATGAAGAGGCCTTCTTCGAAAGTGATCGCTTCAGAAGCTGCCAGGGCTGCGTAAATTCCCATACTGTGTTCGGCGAGGATGTCTGGAACCCATCCCGTCGTTCGCAGTCGGTGGAAATAGACCATGGAAAGGAGATAAGTTGATATCTGTAGTTTGAGATTCAATCCAGCCTCGGTCTCATCTTTAAAGGAGAAGCGGATAAGATCGAACTTCGTCTGGAAGGACGCCCTCTCCATCCATTCTTGAAAATGGGGGTCCTCCCGTAGGGGATGACGAACCTCCAATATCGGCTTCTCCTGAAGTTGACCTGGAAAGCAGAATGCCGTCTTTCCCATCAAACCTTCCCCTGTTGTTCTAAAACATATTGGGCCATCGTCCTGACGGACTGAAATACCTTCCTCCCGACCTCTGCATCGGGGATGATCACCCCGAACTCCTTCTCCAGGCCCAGAACCAGTTCAAGGGCATCGATGGAGTCCAGGCCGAGGCCCTCGCCAAAGAGGGCGGCATCGGTTTCGATCATCTCCGATGTCATATCCATGAGTTTCAATCTCTGGATAATGAGTTGTTTGATTTTTTCAATCAGATCATCATTCGGTTCAACCATTCTTTCCTCTTCTAATTAAAAATTTCAAAAGGGTCCCAGGATTCAAGGGGTCCAGGGTTCAAGGTTTATTTTTTATTTACTTGGCCACTTGAACCCTCGACTCTTCGAACCCTTTCCTACTCTTTCCAATAAGGATAAAAATTATACCATTGATCCGGATATTTTTCGATATACTGCTCAAATTTTTCAATCAATTTCTCCATCCCTTTTCGAAGGATCGCCTCCCGGTCTTCCCTCATAGAGGCATCGAAATGGATGGGCGCTTCAATGATCCCTCGATATTTTCGATTCTTCTCCATCACCACAAAGACCGGAAGTACCGGTGCGCCCGTTGCCATGGCGAGGATGGCCCCACCGATGGGGAAAGAAGTCTTTCTCCCGAAGAAATCGAAGTTCATTGTCTTTTGAGATTCTATCCGATCTCCCAGCATGGCCACGATCTCATTGCGGCGAAGGGCCTTGACCATATCCAGGATGGCCATGGGGGAATCGTCCTTGGGATCGATATAGATATTTTTTATTCCTCTCCTTCTTCTCATCTCTTCCCGGAAGGACTTGGTATCCAAATCCCTCTCATCGAGAGTGAGGACATTGACCCTCCCCTTTTTGAAGGAGAAGAGCAGCCCTCCGATCTCCCAATTTCCGAGGTGGGGGGTGATACAGATCACCCCTTTTCCCCCTCGAAGGGCTTCGATCAAATACTCTCCTCCCACCTCTTCCTCCACCCATTGGTCTATGTTAGAGGGACGGAGGCGATGCATCACCATATAGTCCAGAAGGTATTGGCCATAGTTCTGGAAAGTTTTCCGTGTTAAAACGTCCATCTTCTCCTTCGACCACCTCCCCTGGCTCACCCATTCAATATTCTTTTGGACGAAGGACCTCCTCTTTCTCATCAGAAGGCAAAAGAGATCTCCTACGACCACGCTGAAATATTTCTGGATCGACCTGGGGACGAGAGTTGAGCAGAACTGAAAGAGAAAGAGGTAAAAAAACCGGTTATGATATTTAGGATAACGTTCTTCCATATTAACCCCAGAAATATTCCTTCAGAAAATAAACTCCCACTGCCTTAAGAATTCCTGAGGAAGAGGGATTAATGAAAAGATGTTCATTGCGGAACCACATATAAAGTAGCGTCGGTATTTATTGCAGACGAAATTCTTTGAATTCAACCTCAGCAATCGCCCTCAATAAATGAAGCGCTACAAACTCCAAACGATATGCTATCTGCCATCTGCTATCTGCCAAGTTTGTCGATAGCGTTCGCAGAGATCGCCCCAGCAGGCAACCACCTCATGATCTACCAAGAGTTGAATCACCTCACATTGATTTCCACACTCACTACATTCAAATCCCCGGGTTGAACAGGTCTTCCGGGAAAGGTCAAACCCCCTGAACCGGGTCCTGGGAGGTTTGGTTCTCTTCACCAGTTTGGCCGCACCCAGGGCACCCATCACATCGAAATGTTCCGGGATGATCAGAAAGGTTTCCAGTTCCTTTTGGATCGCCTTCTGGATGCCTCGGTTGGCTGCTACCCCTCCCTGAAAGACGATCGGAGAAAGGATCTCTTTGCCGCGACAGACGTTATTGAGATAATTCTTGACCAAGGAATCACAGAGGCCAGCGATGATATCCTCTACGGAGTGGCCCATCTGTTGTTTATGGATCATGTCCGATTCAGCAAAGACGGTACACCGCCCGGCAATCCGAACTGGATGATTTGCTTTTAAAGCAAGATTCCCAAATTCTTCAATGGAGACTCCCAGCCGGGCTGCCT
>JBFMAE010000372.1:0-12589 GCA_040756085.1 Thermodesulfobacteriota bacterium
CGCATGACAGATGCGGCGAGATTCACCTTCAGTTTGTTCTCGAAGTGCTTCGCCACTCAACCCCTCGGTCTTAGCAATCAGTTCCGCAAGCAGCCAGCGGAGGGAGCCAACCCCTGTGTCAAATCGGACAAGGGCATATACAAAATCAGCCAATTTCTCTTCAGACGGTAGCTTCCCGAAAACATCCATTCCTTTGGGGATGTAAGACTCTTTCATCATCTGCAGACGATCGTGTATTTCGTGTAGATACTCTTGAAAATTATCATGCGTGGGTATAGTGCCATCAAGCAGATTGAGTGCTAAGACCTGATCCATGATCATATGCTTAATGGTATGGGCACGCGCCGGCTCAGTGTCACTATAACGGTTGTATTCATCGAGCAGCCGCGCACACTGATCGAGATTGCCGTAAAGCTCTCCTTTTACCATGACCGTCTGCATGTGGTCGACCAACACCGCATTGCTCCGCCGTTTTGCAATGGCCCCCTCGGCAGGGTTATCCGCATTGTAAATGTAGAGATGTGGCATGCTGTCTATGCAGATGTCCGGAAAGCAGCCTGATGAAAGGCCTGTCGATTTGCCCGGCAGAAATTCGAGATTACCATGCGTGCCAACATGAATCATCACATCGGCACGAAACTCGCGTGAGAGCCATTTGTAAGTTGCGATATACTGATGGGGTGGAGGCACATCGGGATCATGGAGAATCTTGCAGACTTGTCCGTCACATCGTGCACCCGCACAACCCCGCTTTGGCTGAACACAGACCACAGCATTTCCGAACCTGACACCCGTGACAAGAATTTTGCCATCATAAACCATCGCAGCAGGAATCCCATCTTTCGGTTCTCCGGGTGGATTGCCCCACACATCTTTCATCCGGTGCCGTGTCCGCTCAGGCAATTCATCAAACCACTCTTGATACCGTTCCTTTGATACCATCGAGAGCACTCCACCTTTGTCGACAATCTCTTCAACAGTTGTCCAGCGGAATTCAGAAATGGCCTTCCGGTTCAAGATGGTCTCGATCAGCTCTTTCCCGCTTGAAGGCGGATCGGTGGCATAACCTTCCGCAGCAAGCCGTTTCAGAATATCTGCAACGGTTTGAGGTGTGTCAAGATGCGCACCGCCTCCCACTGTCGCCTCGACGGAAGCGCACGGGTTATTGTGCAGAATAAACGCAATCCGTTTTTCATGATTGGGTTTCATCTTCAAAGTCACCCAGTGCGTTACACGATCGGCAAAACGCTCTATCCGATCATGAATCATCTCATACGACTCTTCTTCAGGTTGCGTCACACCTCGTGAAGCCCCAATGATCATTGGCTCGATCACACCTTCAAATTCAGGCATGGCGATACTCCATGCGACCTGTTGACCGAGCCCGCTTGGATCATGAAGCCATTGTTCTGCATTTTTATAGTATGATATGATCGGACAGAACAGCGGACGATTGATCCGTTTCATCATTTCGATGCTAGAGGGTACATCCGCAGCTTCGATTTCACCTTTCATGTTTCCGAGGAAAAAAACGGTCAATTTAATGATGCCGTCCACCAACGGGCTGCCGTCCTTCATCAGAAACCGCTCTACAACCTCTACCCCCCCAAGATTTCCGAGGTTCGGATCTTTGAGCGGATACAGGAAAACAGGTATGACACCGACCCCACGCCTCTCAAGGGCTGAAACAAGCGAATCCTCTATCTGAAGATTACCTGTTGCCCATGCCGAACGTGAAAAAAGAATGCCCACATAGGAACTTGGCTTAGTGGAAAGCTGAACCCCATACCAGGAGAGATACGAATCCGTATCCTGAAAAACCCTCCCATCTGCAGGATGAAAGATACCCTGCCAGGGCATCACCATGGGCTTGGCATAAGTAACCGACCGATCGAAGAGATGATGCATAAAATACTTGAGCATATTTCCAATATTATCTCTGCCGTTAAAGAGAATGTAGCGGTAGACGGTTGCAACAATCTCTGGTGCAACCGAAGAGAGTGCCCAGAGCGATGGATCACTGCCGATCACGACGACTGGAATACGGTCCCGCAATTCCGAAATCTCCGGCTCAATTTCGTCCCAGAAGGCATCGTTCGTACGGTAGAGCAGGATGGCATCTGCCCTGCGCATACATGACTTGACCTCCTCCAAAATCCCTGGGACGGTGTTCAGCTGCTTAGTCGAAAAAGATGAAATGTTGATTCCGAATTCATCGGCTGCTTCCTTGATGAGCGGCAGATAACTTGACCACATAATGGAGAAAAGTTTCATCGTTGCCTCCCCGATCGATTATTCATTGTATTTTTTAATAATCCTTGATCCATAGATAAAGGAAATCGTGCTAAAGATTATCAAAACAGCGAAAGAGATCAGCCCTTCCACATCCAGCACGGATTTTCTGATGGCGATGTTCGTATGGGTTAAAGGCATAAGATAGTGGATGGGTTTAACCACCCCCGGTATTTTATCTATGGGGAAGAAAGTCCCGCTGAAAAATGCCATAGGCATAATAAAGAAATTTGAATAGGTGGCTGTATCCTCATGTGATTTGGAAAGCATCCCCGTTATCACTCCCAGATTGGCAAAGAGGAAGCAGTTAAGGAATAGGGTCAGCATAAAAAAGGGTGTCATAGAAAAATGGGGCGTTGTGAAAAAACCGACGATCACGATCAGCAAGGATGCGAAAAGACCTTTCACCATGCCTGCAAGCACCTCTCCGATCATGATTGATGAGGGGTTAATAGGGGCCTGAACAAAGACTTGAAAGGTCTTGAAATAGAGCCTGTTGAGGTTCAGTGCGCTCGCCACCCACGTATAAGAGTTATTCATGGAACTCATGGCCACCAGACCTGGGATAAGAAATGTGAGATAATCGGTCTCCTGAATCCGCACATTTCTCCCAAGTCCCAGTCCAAATGCAATCAGGTAGATGAGGGGTACGACCATGGCAGAAAAGAGATATCCCAACCTCAGGAGTTTCCTTCTGAAAAGGAGCATCTCTCTGAGAAAAATTGGATACCATTTGATAGTGCTCATTCTATCCGCTCCCCCGTGAGTTTTATGAAAACGTCTTCAAGATTTGACCGCCTGATTGTCACCCCATCATCTCTTCCCCGTGCTATCTCGATGGCATCCTCTCTGGTTTTAACGATATGCTGGATCAATCTCCCGTCATGCTTGATAAACTCAACCGCATAATCTCCCACCATGGCCTTTAGGTTCTCCGGGCTGTCCAGGGCTATCAAGATGCCCTTCGAGAGGATTCCGACCCTATCGCATAGGGCCTCTGCCTCTTCGATATAATGTGTCGTGATCACGACTGTTCTTCCGTCAATCCTCGTTTTCCTGATGATATTCCCCATCTGTCGCCTGATCTGGGGGTCGAGCCCGATGGAGGGTTCATCGAGAAACAGCACAGAAGGTTCGGTAAGCAGTGCTCTAGAAAGGAGAAGCCTTCTCTGCATGCCGCCAGAAAAACCCGAAACGACAGAACCTCTTCTGCTCCAAAGATCAACCATCTCAAGAGATTCTTTGATTTTCATTCTGAGATCTTTCACTCCGTGGAGCATTCCATAGATAAGCAAATTCTCATGTGCGGTGAGTTCCCTGTCGAGGTTGTTCTCCTGGGGGACAACGCCAATCCGTCTCTTTATTTCGAAGGGGTTATTTACAACATTAAAACCATCGATCATGCATTTTCCGGAATCAGGCCTGCTTAATGTTGTAAGCATCTTGACCAGAGTGGTTTTGCCTGCACCATTCGGTCCTAAAAGACCAAAAACCTCACCTTTATCAATCTTAAATGACACATCCTGAACAGCTCTGATATTCCCATAACTCTTTGTTAATCCATTTACCTCGATCATGCATTTATCCTTGAATCCATGTAGTTATTTTGAATCTGAACGATCAATGACGCAATGCAATACCTGGATGTGGGGATAGCCGTTATCCCTTCGAACGACCACCTCCACGCCATAAACCTCACGGATGTTCTTCGGTGTTATCACCTCGGAAGGCGTCCCTATGGAAAAGACTTTTCCTTCATTCAGCATCAGGATGGTGTCAGAAAATCTGGCCGCCAGGTTCAGGTCGTGCATGGCCATCATGGCACCTATCCCCTTGTTTTTTATCAATGTGGCGATCGTTCCCAAAACCTCCAGTTGATGGCGCAAGTCCAGGTTACTTGTCGGCTCGTCCAGTAATAAGTATTCTGGCTCCTGAGCCAGAGCGCGGGCCAACAACACTTTTTGGGCCTGTCCGCCGCTGAGTTGTTCCACGTCCCGCATGCCTAAGTCTTCTATGTTCATTTCGCTGAGGATATTGGCGGTTATCCGCAGATCCTTTTCGGAAGGTCGCCATGAGAGATACGGTTTTCTCCCCGTCAATACCATCTCGAAGACCGTCATTGGAAACTTGACAGGCATGTTTTGGGGCACATATCCGAGGTATTTCGCCAGTTCTCTTCGAGACATACGGGTTGTATCCCTGTCTTCGATCAGAATTGATCCTCGGACAGGCTTGAGGATTCGAACGATGCATTTGAGTAAGGTTGTTTTGCCCGCACCGTTAGGCCCCACAACACTCAGGATTCGTCTTCCTTCCACCCTTGCTTCGATTCCTTCAAGGATCTTCGTACTCCCGTAGTCAAAAAATAAGTCGATTATCTCCAACATCACCAGTATTCCTTGGATCGCTTCATTAAGAGATAGAAGAAAAACGGCACACCAATGAAGGAGGTTACAATCCCTATGGGAATAACCTGAGGGGCCCATAGCGTCCGTCCCAATGTATCCGCTGCCACTACGACCAAAGCCCCCACCAAGCCTGAAGCTGGCAAGAGAAACCGATGGTCGCTTCCGATTACCATGCGTGTGATATGGGGTGAGACAAGCCCCACAAAGCCTATGACACCTGTGAAGCAGATGCAACCCGCGGTCATCAGAGAAGCGGCTACTACGCCCGACATTCTCAGTCGACTTACGTCCACCCCAAGAGCGAGGGCTGATTCGTCGCCGGCAGCTAAGAGATTAAAATCCCATGCGTGCCGTAAAAGCATCGGAAAGGGTGTCAAGACCATCGCCGCAGCCAAACCGATCTCACGCCATCCCGCCTTGGAGAGGCTGCCGAAAAACCAGAATACGATCTCTTGGATCTGTTCCATGGTACCCATGTACTGAAAGAGCGATGTGAGGGAAGAGAACAAGAACATCTGTGCGATACCGGTCAGAATCATGGTCTCAGAAGAGGCGCGTTTCATTTTGGCAACGACCAAAATCAGGAATGCTGAAATCAAGGAAAACACAAACGCTCCGCAGGCTACCAGGTATGTTTGAAAGCCACCACCGAAAAAGAGAATCACAGTTACAGCCCCGAAACCCGCACCTGATCCGATCCCGAGAGTGAATGGGGAGGCGAGGGGGTTTCGCAGGATCGCCTGAAAGACGGCGCCAGCAAGTCCCAGCCCGAATCCTACGATTGCTGCCATTATGACGCGGGGAAGCCGAAGCATCCAGACGATGCTGTGGCCACGGCCAGTATTCTTGAGAAGAGACGATAAAACATCCCAGGGACCTATTTCCGAGGCGCCAATAGAAAGTCCGACCGCCATCGTTCCGATAAGTAACAGGATGGCGAAATAAAGGAATAGCTTTTTGCCTCCGGTTCGCCTCTTATAGAGGTAGCAGAGGACTTCGGAGTTAGCGTTCATTCTCTCCACTGCTTGACATCATCCGACACGAAAACACCCCTATATGGAACACTTTGAAATGTTTCCAGATACGTCCGGTGAAGTGCTATGGGATCAAATTCCGAAAAGAGGTCGGGATGAATCCACCGGACCATGTGGCCGACACCGATAATGGCCCGCGGTCCGGTCCAGATGGCACTGTCCATGACGTGGACGTTTCCGGATATCACTGCCGGAATGTGATGCCAAGTGGGACGCCGCATGATGGCGTCACGTCGATGGTTAAAAGGAATTGCGTTTTTGAGGCTGTAGCCGTTGCCATAGGAGGCTGCCTTAATGATCACCTCTGGATTCTTAGTCAAGACCCATTCAGGCGTAACCCTGGGAAAAGGGATGGATAGGCTGGTAGCGATGTTGTTCCCACCGGCAAGGATACACATTTCGTGCCCTCCGGAATCGGGCCCTGCGGCATGGTAGTCGCTGTAGCTTTCAATGTAGACTGCAGGACGACGAGAGGTTCGGGCAAACCTTCCCTGGATCATTTTTAGATGCCGCCGGTGCCACTCACAAAAGTGTTCGGCTTCTTGCTGCCGGTCAAGAAGAAGGCCAAGGATGCGAACTTCCTGCTCCAGCCTGTCAAGCTTGTAGAAATCGAGGCGCAGCACTTGAATTCCGAGTAGATTCGCTTTCTGTTCTAACGTCGGCCCTGGATTTCTGCCGTATGCGACCACGACATCTGGAGTCAACAAAACGATGGCTTCCAAATCAGGATCTCGCCAACTGCCGACCTTGGGTCTTTTGACCAAATCGCCCCAGAATTCTGGCTCCCGGACAATTTCGGAAAACACGCCCACAATATTCTCTTCGGCTTTTAAAGTTCGAAGGACCTCCAGGACATCGGAGTTTAAGGCTACGATCCTGCGGACAGGATGTTGTACGTTTACTATCCTTCGCAAAGCGTCCTTGATAGTCAACGCCGCCTCCTTGGCCGAGGTTACTCGGGAACTAAAAAGGAGTGCGGCGGTAAAGCCAACCATCAGAAGTCCCTTTTGAAGAAGCTTTCGACACGGCATATTAGTATCGTAAAGTACACTCGGCAAAAAATGTCTGGCCCATGGGTAAGTAGTATTCATAATATTTTTTGTTAAGAATATTATCCACAGAAAGAGCAAACTCCATCCACTTCAAAGGAGTCACTGTCAGCTTGCCATCCATAAAAAAAGCTGGTTCATAAGTGCCGTAGACACCATCTTCAGTGTCCTTATTTTTCGAATCATTATAGATCTTGCTGAAATAACGGCCTACCAGACTTCCTTTGAACCATTTGTAGTATATATCCATACCTAAGTTCCAGGCCGTCTTGGGAATACCTGTAACCTGCTTGCCCTCGGCATCAGGGTCTGTGGGACTTTCCTTTATCTTGGCGTCGGTATAGGTGAAATTCCCCCAGAGACTGAGCCAATTTGTCACTTTCTGAGAGGTCTCGAGCTCAAGACCATAGGTTCTTGCCTTACCAGCGTTGGTTCGTATCTTGGTTGATCCCTCGGTCCTGTAATAAATCAGATCATCAATGTCGTTTCGGTAACCGGTAAGGGAAATCCGGGTCCTTTTATCAAAGAAGTATTGATCAACACCCGCTTCATAGGTCCGGACGGTTTCAGGCTTCAGGTTTGGGTTGTTCTGGTATGTCGTTCCGAAGGATGTCCACGTTCGATAAAGCTCGTAGAGCGTGGGTGGTCGAAAAGCGTGACCGACGGAGCCTTTCAGTGTCGTATTGGCAAGCGCTTTCCACACGGCGGCAACCTTCGGACTGAATTTGGATTCGGTATTGCTTTCGTATTTGATTTCCGACCCCGGCACGCCGGAAGCACCGCTGTAGACCTTCCACCAATCATAGCGGAGGCCGAGATAAAGGGTCAGAGGATCGAACACCCTCCATTCGTCCTGGACGAATCCAGCGTAATTCTGGGACTTACCGCCGGAATAGAAGGTGCTCGGCCCCTTACCGTGGAAGCTCCGGTAAAATGGGATGTTATAGTCATTGGTGTCGGACTTATCCATCCGAAAGGAAGTGCCCATCGTGAGGATATGGGATTCTCCGATCGGCAAATCTCCGCGCAGTTCAGTAAACCATGCCTCGTTTTCGGTAACCTTCAAGGTGCCTGGTGAATTGTAGTAATAGTACAATCCGGTGCCACTCGGCTGGGTGTATCGGTCATCCACATTAACCGTCCCCGCCTGGGCATGGACTTTGACAGGGCCAAGGATTTCCTCAAAAGAAAGAGTATACATCTGGGTTTCATTCCTCCCTATGCCCGTATAGCTGATGAAGTCACTGGGCCGAAAACGGGCGCGCTGTCCAGGTCCCACAATGGCATAGGTGGAATTGTCTCCAAAAGTTCCCATGTAGGTGTTGGGTTCCCCGTAATCGTACTCGTGGCGGCCCCAAATGCCTGTAAATGAAACCTTGCCAGTGTCAGAGAAATCAAAGCTCGCCTTGGCATTAAAGCTTTGGCGCTCCGCCCCATTTTTTCCTTTGTCTCCAACAACCCACCTTGTCGGATTCCCGTACTTATCATCCATAGGATACCCTCCGGGCACATTACCGGTTCCGGATGATATCGTTGAAACAACAGGAGTGGTTTCGTAGCCATCCGTCATCTCCCTCTCATAACCGACACGAAGGCTCAGCCGGTCCCAGAACCGATTCCCGGCGCTCACTCGGTATCTCAAGGTATCATATGTGCCGTAACCTGCAGTAGCCTCAAGCTCAAGCTTTTTGGGTGTTTTGGTAATGATATTAATGACGCCACCCATTGCGTTACCTCCATAAAGAGCCGATGCGGCCCCCCGAATAACCTCAATACGCTCAATGCTACTCACCGGAAGCATCCCCCACTCTAAGCCGCCTGTATAAGCATCGTTGAGGGGCTGACCATCAAGTAAGACCAAAGTGTATTGATCGCCGCTGAACCCCCGCATCCTCACGGATGCGGTCGAATCCATCAATCCTTTGTTTCTTTTTACGAAAATTCCCGAAAGAGTCTCGAAGGTGGCATCCACGGTCTGGATATTTTGCTTCTTAAGCTCCTCCCGGGTGATAATGGTTATGCTCCCGGGGGCGTCTTCAACCTTCTTTTCGGTCTTCGTGGCGGTCACGACAATCTCTTCGAGTGTTACTTCTTTTTGTGTCTCTTCTGCCGACACCGCAGAGATGCAGAGAATCAAACTGATAATGGCTATAAAAAACGTCTTTGTCACACATTTCATAAAACCCCTCCTTAAAGTCCTTAGAACCCTTTCTCCCCAAAAAAAACCACGAAGGGTCCCGCTTCAGCAAGACTCAAACCTCCGTGGTTCTGGTTTCGGATAAATAAAAAAGCCACAAAGGACAGGCCTTCTGACCCAAAACCTTCGTGGCTTTTAAATTGGATTCTTTTTAATCGATTTTAAATCTCTTGTCAAGAAAAATTTGTTTGACAACCAGAAACAGCAAGAGTTATATTTGTTTTGGCCATGAAGGCAAAGAGGGTCGAAGACCCTTACCTTCATGGTTTTTTTTGAGGAAAAAATGGAGAACTTAAGGGATTATTTCGATCGCCACGCATCATCGTGGGATGAAATGCTCAGATATAATGAAAGAGGTTCTGATCTCTTAGAACTTATAAGCTGGTTCGGATTGACTGGAGGGGATTGGGTTTTGGATGTTGGCACAGGCACGGGTATTCTACTTCCGTTAATAAGACAAGTAATTGGCCCAAAAGGAATTCTCGTCGGTTTTGATTTTTCATTTCAGATGCTTGAGAAGGCAAAACTTCGTCAGTGTCCTGGAGAGACGATCCTCATCAACGCTAACGTGGAATCTCTACCATTTCAGTCTGGCCTATTCGATCAAATCATCTGTTTCTCAGCCTTTCCCCATTTTCCCGATAAGGCAAAGGCCCTTCTTGAAATGATGAGGGTTCTTAAAGGAGGAGGAAAACTCTTCATTGCCCACCTAAAAAGTGTGGAGGAGCTAAATCAGTTCCATCAACATATAGGGGGTCCAGTCGCTCGTGATCTTCTTCCACACCCTGAGCGAATTCGAAGTCTTATGAAGGAATCCGGGTTTGATGAGATCTCCATCGTTAATGAGCCCGGTAAGTTTTTGGCTCACGGGCAAAAGATATAATGCATCACTCCATCGAATTAATTGATGTTCACGTTCGGCTAGGAAATGCCTCCGTTCTTCGGGGAGTCAATATCGAAGCAAAGCCCTTTGAGTTTATATCTGTAGTAGGAGCCAATGGAGCAGGCAAAACAACCCTTCTAAAAGTTATCAATGGAACCATTAAACCGTTTAGAGGTCAAGTCTCAGTATTCGGGTACGACCTTTCCCAGAGCAAAAATTTAAATGTTTTGAGAAGGGATATTGGTGTGGTCCCACAAAAATCTAACACGAATCGATTTCCTATCCGTGTCGAAGAAGCGGTGCTCATGGGTCGGTATGGGAAGATCGGTTTGATGCGAAAACCGGATAAGACAGATAGGGATAAAGCCTATGAAGCGATGAAGGTGTCGGGAATTGACCGATTTTCCAAAAAACTTGTCCATGAATTATCCGGTGGAGAATAACAGAAGGTCGCTCTTGCCCGGACATTGGCACAAGAACCTTTAATTCTCCTTCTTGACGAGCCTACTACTTATCTTGATGGCGAATCTCGTTCTGAAATCATGGAGACTATCCGTTCCATTCACCGCCAAAGAGGATTGACGACCCTTGAGACATCGAAAAATAGAAACATCCTTGCCATTCAAATTGAAACCAGTATTTCCCCAAAAAGCTTGATCGCCCAAGCCCGAAAAATCTCCAAGGTTTTAAAGACAGAAAAGGAGGAACAGGCCTGGGAGGAGAGGTTTTTGGAAAAACTAAAGGGACTTCAAAAACAGATTTCCTCTTTTTCAGGCAAACGGGCGGTTGTTCACCGGTTCGCTCAGCCCTTTGCCCATTGGGCAGGCCTCTCGATTGTCCAAGTTATCAGTCCCGGGGAACTTACCCCCAAGGTGATTGGGGGGGCAATTGCTAAAAAACCCGAATTGGTTCTGGATATTCATCATTTCCCAATTGCAAAAGTGATCGCTGAGAATGCAAAATGCAAATATGTCCAAGTAATCAACTTTCCGGGGGTCGGGAATACAAAAAACCTGGAAGATCTTTTCCAATACAATTCGATTCAGTTGCTCAATGCCTTTCAAGAAATTTTAATGAATCACCACATATTCGGGTTTTATTGTTCAAAGACATTATAAGAAAAACTGATAATTAGGGGAAATAGTATTGAAAAATTCAATTTGACATATAGGGGAATTTAGATTAGAAAAAATTTGATTTATCCTAAATGGGAGGAGGTGAGAGCCAATGTTGCTTAGCTGGAATTTTGTTTATCTCTCATGAGATAGAACCCGAGATGCCCATAGGTTTGGGCCAGTAAATCAACCGGTCCGGGGTGTATTGAAGGATGGCGCTAAGAGGATTCGTGGTTCTCATCTTCCCCTGATTCACTTCTAAGTTCTTTCACCATCTCTCATCCACCAATCTTGTTATCATTTCCCATCCAAGTTGCCCTTACCGAAAAAAAGAATAGTTTTTGTGAAAACTTGGAAGTCTATCCATTCTCAGGAAAGAGGAGCTTCGAAAGAAGATAAAGATTCCCGGAGATCCACAGATGGTCGGAGCCTATGGGGCGGCAGTGATTGCTCAGGAAATGGAAGTTAGACCAAAAGGAGGGGAAAATGAAGGAAATCGATTGCAGGGGGCTTACGTGTCCTCAGCCTGTTCTTCGGGCCAAACAGTTATTGGAGGAGACGAAGGAAGGGGAATTTGTCTTCATCGTCGACAACGTAGCGGCCAGAGATAATGTGGAGCGATTCGTGAAGAGTCAGGGGTGCGCTGTGCGTTTGGAAGAAAAAGGGAAGGATTTTTATCTCCACATCAAGAGAAGTGAGGAAGGGAAAACAGAGGCAAAGCCCATGTTAGAAAAAAAGACCATCGTTTATATCAATTCCCAATTCTTAGGAATTGGAGAGGACGAATTGGGGTCGATCCTGATGAGGTCTTTTCTGAAAACGGTGATTGATCTCGACCCCAAACCTTCTGCGATCATCTTCGTCAATTCAGGAGTTCGATTGACTTCCGAGGGCTCAGAGCTTCTTGAAACCTTAACCAGGTTGTCCGGAAAAGGGGTTGAGATCCTTTCCTGCGGTACATGCCTTGATTTCTATGGACTGAAGGAGAGGTTGAGAGTGGGAAGGGTGTCCAATATGTTTGAGATTGCGCAGTCGCTTTTAACCACTGACCGCTTGATTCGACCATGAGCGTATTCCTCATCAGAGGAAACGCGTTTATCTTATCTTAGAAGGGAGGCTGTTTATGGGATCTTTAAAAACATTTTTTTCAACTCGGTGGGGGATTGTTTCCGTAGGAGCTTTTATTGGAGTTTTTGCTCCCCTTTTGCAGAGGTGGGGCAATCCGGCGAACATGGGGATCTGCGTGGCCTGTTTTGAAAGGGACATCGCGGGTGCCCTGGGACTTCATCGGGCGGCTGTTGTTCAATATATGCGACCCGAGATCATCGGCTTTGTTCTCGGATCATTGATCGCCGCTTATGCCTTTAGGGAATTTCGTGCGCGAGCAGGCTCTGCTCCCATTGTGAGATTTGTTCTTGGCGCTTTTGCCATGATCGGAGCCTTGGTCTTTTTAGGATGCCCCTGGCGGGCCATGCTCCGTTTTGCTGGCGGTGATGGGAACGCCATTTTCGGCCTGCTCGGACTCATCGGAGGGATATGGGTCGGTACTTTGTTTCTTAGAGGTGGCTATAATCTGGGACGTTCCCAAGCAACCCATACCTCGGTAGGATG
>JBFMAE010000373.1:0-23418 GCA_040756085.1 Thermodesulfobacteriota bacterium
ACGGGCCCAGAGCGCTCCTTCTTGGACGATTCGGAACTGATTGGCCATGGAGGCGAAGAAATTCTCTTTCAGATATTCCCACAAGTCCCAACGCATCCCATCCATGAGGACGAAGATTTTCTGTTCTTCTTCGGGAATCTTTACCTTCTCAAGGTCTTCGATCATCTTTGGTCTTTTCTCTTCTCCGGCTTCCCATAAAGGAAGGACATTCCGGTAGAATTGAGAAAATTTCTCAGAGAAGTGATTGCATAGGTCTTCGGCCTGCTCCAATCGATCCTTTGCGGGGAGAGGAAGGATGATTTCCATCCGTTCGACACGGACCGGGAATGTGGCGAGAAGGAAAGAGAGGGGACTTAAATGCTGAATATAGAGAGATTCCCATTTCTGGAAGTCCTGAGGCGGATTGGTCCGCCTTCTTTTCAGTGTAAGAAGCTTTTGGTGGAGGGTATCGTAATCTTTTAGGGCTTTGACCATCTCTGTCTGTTTCTTAATAAATCCCGACGTTCTGGAAAGGAGCTTTGGATCCTCCGAAGGAGTTACCATCCCCCCTTCCTTTTCCTCCTCTGGAACGGCCAGAAGCCTTTCGAATGTTTCCCGGAGGATTGAGGGGAAGATGGTCTCACGGCGAAAGATATCGACCGCCCTCTCTTCCTCGAGAAGCTTCGAGACTTCAGGAAAGATTCCCCCTGCTTCGTCAACCTCCTGAACGACTCTTTCGAAAAGGTCGGGCTCTTTCTGGTGAAGGAGCCTTGCGGCCGAAGAAAGCTCTTGAATCAAGAGATCTCCCCTCTCCTTCTTTCCTTTCTGGAGAAATGGAAAGAGGGGAACAATTTGACGGGGCGGGATCCCATGTCCTTCGATCCAGAGAGAAAGAAGGAGAGCCTTTTTAAAAATCGCCTGGCCTTCTTCCTGGAGAATGGGAAGGAGATGAGAGAATTCGGTCTGGATAAAGGTCAGGAATACTTCCTGCTCCTGAGTCCCAACTCCCGTCTCTCCCTTGCCGATGAAGTGGACGAAGGTTCCTTCAGAAATTTCATCCTCCTTCAGCCATTCCCGGAAAATCTTTCGGACCTGCGGAAGGCTATATTTTCGCCGGATCAGGACTCCGTAAAGCTGGTCAAGATCGCGTCTCACCACAACGATCCTTCCCTTGAAAGCCTCGTTGATCCCCTGAATGGCTAAGGGAGTCAAGACTTCGTCAAGCTTCGAGAGAAAGCCCTCTCCCTCTTCAGGCGAAAGGCTTAGAACTCTTCTGACGGCCGAAGCCTTTTCATTCTCCCCGACCTCTTCAAGCCCCTTCAGGTAAGGAAGAAGTTTCTCCTGATACGTAGGAGAGTTCAAGGCTTCGATCGTTTCCCGAATGCCGAGGTCAATCGCTTCTTCGATCTCTCTCAGGGGTGTGAACCTTGATTCCATTGTCAGAAGAAAACCGCAGGAGCAGACGGGATTGCTCTGAAGAAGTTCTGCGGAGGAGGCATTGCATTCGGAAGCAAGGACAGCCATCAGGGCGCGATCCACAAGACTGCGGTTGTGATGGACGGAGATCATTTCGAGTTGATCGAGCCTGGTGAGAAGGAGGTAGCGCCGGGAATGGCGAATCTTTTCGTAAGGAGCGAATTGTTCACCCGAACGGGCACGGCGATGGGCTTCGACATAGACCTGGATATATTTCTCCCGAAAGTCCTGAAAACGGTCGAGAAGTTTCTGAATGGCCTCGTGATCGATCGAGATATTTCCAGCTTCAAAGAAACGGAGGATTTCATTCTTTTCGTCTCTAAGGGGTCGGTAAGGGAGACGATCTGGAAGGGAGAGGCGTGGGTCGCTCAGATATTGATAGACGAAGAGAAGCCTTTCAGCATGATCGAAGAAGGCCCTCACCTCCTCCAGACGGTGAAGCTTCTGCGGGAGGAAAGGTTCCTTTGCGAGGGCCGACAAGAACCGCTCCAGTCCATCCCTTGGAGGAAAACTCACCTTCAATTCTTCCCACTGGGCGAGGACGTCTTCTACATCCCGGCGGAAAGATTCCCAGGGGAGATTCTTAAAGGCTTGAAATGAGGAGACCCACTTGAGTCTGTGGAGAAGGTTCTGGAGAGACTCGACTTCCTTTTCCTTCCTCGATCTTATCTCTGTCCAGAGGGCTTCCTGCGAAGACAGGGTGAAAGGACCTTTTCGGAATTTTTCCGGAATGAGCGGGTGGTGCGGGATAGTTTGTCGGATTCCATCACTGAGGATCTCTCCCTTACTGATGGCTGTTACTCCTTGGAGACCGCTTCGTGAAATATCCTCCAGCCCTTTCCTTCTCTGGCCCTGGAGGACGAGGATATTTCCTGAGAAGAGGAGGGCGAAGATAAGCACCTCGAACTGATGTTTCAACAGGCCGTAGTCCCCCTTCCGGAAAGACCAGTAGAGGGTTTCCGGAGGAAGAGGGCCTTTTTCAAGGAGAGAAAGAAAGTGCCCTGCGAGTTCATTGCTTCTCGGATCGACGTGAAGGACGTACTGGTTTCCTTTCTTCTTGATCAGGCCCATAGGCTTGAGGAGCCCTTCCAGGATTGTGCGGAGGCCGAATTTGGTCCGGTCATCCACCTCGAGCGTTCCGGTGGCAAAGAAATCTCTTAAGAGATTAGGGATTGTAGTGGGAGCCAGGGCCTCCAGGTAAGGATGGACTCTTTGGTGTTTCGGAAACCTCCGGGAAAGAAGAGGAGGAATGAATTCCTGGAGAAACTTGTCCTGGGAGAGATATCCATAGGAAGAAAGTTCCAGTTGCCTGTCGTCCCAGAGCAAAAGGCCATTGAAATAGGCCTTCGTCAGAATCTCTCCCAGTCTCTTCCTCCCATTCTGAAGGAAAGTCTGGAGGAATTCCTGTGCCTGGAGCCCGGATTCTGAAGACTCCTCCCGGGTGCGGTCGGAAAGGAGAAGGGCCGAAAGAAATTCTTTCATCCACGATTCCTCTTCTTCCTTAATCTCCGCAGGTACCCAGAAGAGAAAGAGGCCCGGATATTTATTCCTGAGGTTGGGGAGAAGAAGATCGCGAAGGTGTTGATACTGCTTTTCAACCTGATGGGTGGTCCCGACGATGATGAAGAAGTCTTCCTCTGTCTGCTTCCATTCCTCGGCCAGGGCCTCTGCTTCATCAAGTAAGAATTCGTCGATCTGGCGTAAAAGAATGATTCCGCTTCGGCGCGTATACTCCCAGGAGGTCGAAATCCTCTGCTCCCTCTGTTCGGCCCATCCGACAAAAGGGAGGTGAATGGATTCAGCAAAGGGAAGGAGGCGGTCAAAGAGGCGGCGATCGCCCGGGAAGATCTCCATGATTCCCTGTTGAATCTTCCTCCGCACGATGCCAGCAATGTCAGCCCGGAGGGTGATGAAGAACTGGTCATCGAGAGGATCCTTACCGGGTGTCAGAGAAAGATGGGAGCTTTCTTTCACCAGACGCTCGAGGATGTCCCGAAAATATTGATAGTTGATCGCCGCTTCCAGATCCGTCACTCTGAAAAGGATCATCTCTGCCATATGGCGTGCCGTATACCTGAACTTCACCGGCGAGATGGTGAACAGAATAAGGAGCTTCACCGCTTCCAGAGCCATCTTCTTCTGGTCCGGATCTTCGAAGATCCGGGGAATCTCATCCTGGTAGTAGTCGAAACCCTTCTCCACAAAGGGTTGTGTTTCTGCCATCTCCCGGATGCGGTGGAGGAAATGATCGAAGATGGTTGATGGACCGAGAAGATCCTGAGCAGGCCTGTCAAGAAAAGAGGGAATTCCCCGGTCTGCGTCCCCTTTTAGCCTGTAATGAATGAAATCGACGATGCCACGGTGCTCGGAGAAAAGGGGCTTCAAGCGATCGAGAAGGGTAACCGTTGCAGGATGAACGGGGTAGAGCTTCAAAAACCTCGACTCATCCACAGGAAAGGAGGGGAAATAGCGTCTGAGGGATTGGTAGATTTTACGGATCTCCTGCTCCGCTGCCGGTCGGTGACCGATCAAACGCTGGGAGACCAGCTCTTCAATGTGGGCACGGCCCAGGCTGATTCGCAGGTGATAGCGATCCTTGATCTTGTTAAAGGTGTCTTGATGGATCTCCCCTGTCTCCTCAATCCATTCCTGAAGAGAGGCAACGACCCAAAGGGGGAAAGAGGAGGCTTCTTCTCCGAGATACTGAATAAATCGAATATCCTCTTGATAGGCATGGGCATCCGTTTTTGATCGGAGAAACTCCGAGAGTTCATCGACCAATAAGACCATCCCTGAGTAGCCAAGGCCTCTTAACTCCTTTCTGATCTCCTGAAAGGTTTCGTGCCTCGATTCCGCCCCTTCAAAAGGTTTCCCGATTTGAAGAGAAAGTTTCCGGAAGATCTCTTTGAGAAAGATGTCCTCCAGGAATTCCGTTCCCCGATGCTGGATCAGGGATATCTCAACGACGAAAAATCTGCGGGACTGAATTTCTTTTCGAAAAGGCTCAAAGGATGGCTCCTGAGAGAGCAGGGCATGCCAGGAATCAGGATAACGAAGGAGCAAACTCAGGATGCTAAGGAAGTGTGACTTTCCCGACCCAAAATGGCCTTTCAAAAAGGCTCCCTTTCCTTCAGGTTTGGAGAGAGAGTTAAAGACCATCTCCAGATTTTTCAGGACCTCCGTTGTGACGACGAAGGAGTCGAGGATCATCTGCCTGAGACTCAATTCCTCGATATCTTTCAACTGAATGACCGTCTTGATTTCAGGAATCTCAATGAGGTCTCCAACCTTGATCAATGTTCCATCTCCTTTGTTTTCCTTTTCGAAATCAGTTCAAGAAATAACTTCCCATACTTCCTGAAGGTGATCTCGCCAACACCGACGATCGCCATCATCTTCTCCCGACTATCGGGAAGTCTGCTCGCCATTTCTCGCAGGGTACGGTCTTGAAAGATGCAGTAAGCAGGCAGTCCTTCGGCACGGGCGAGCTCTAATCTTAACTTTCTCAGTTGATCGAAGAGGCCTTTGTCAGGTTCACCTTCCATCCTGCTTTCCTTGATCTCCTTTCCGGAAGGTGGAGAGAGCGGAATCTTTCCTCTTTTTTTCATGACTTCCCATCCCTGAGGGGTGAGGAGGAGAACTCTGTAATTCTTCTCTCCCAACATGGCGGACTCCTGCTTCAAATAGCCCTGGCCTAAAAGTTCCAGGATCCAATTTTCAACCTGTTCCTGGGTGAATTCAGCCAGGAGCGCGTAGGTAGAAAGCTGATCCAGTTTGAATTTACCAATTGCCTTGTCTTTAGAACCGGTCAGCATCTTTACAGCCATGCCCAGGCCAAAACGACCTTTCATGCGGGCCACGCCGCTTAAGATCTTTATGGGCAGAAGGGGATCAGACAGATTTTCCTCGGTGGTTGGCTTCACCTTCAGGTTCTCACAATGATCGCATCCCCCACAGTTGTCAGAAGGATAATATTCACCGAAATACTGAAGAAGAAATGTCCTCCGGCATCGACTTAAAGTCCCATAATCCATGATCCGGTTCAGTTTCTCAAGCTGATGGGCCTTTCTGAGTTGAAGGGTCTCGAAGTTAATGGGAAGCTCTGATGGGGTTATGCGGGAAACGAGGCGGACTCCCCTTCCACGAAAAGGAGGAATGTAGGTTCCTTCCCCCTGCCCTTCGATGTCGGCCATCAGCCTCCGGAAGGTCTCTCTGGAGAGGCGAGCCTTTTCGATCATCTCTTCAGGAAGGAACTGGATTCCCTCAAGAAGCTCTTCCTCGGTGTAATGGTCTGTCAAAATTTCCATGAAAGCAGTTTTGGATGACGACTTCTTTGAAATCCCGTTAAGGATCTCCTTCGGCGGACGCTTCAGGTAGAGTTCGGCCAGGTTCTCATAACGATGGAGGCGGTGGACCACTCCGGCCTCTTCAAGGATCTTAAGGGAAGAGGAGACAGCCATCTCCGCCACAGGGGGATTGCAGAGAAGGCCGATCTCCCGATAGGTCAGCCATATCGGATCTTCCGGTCTCTGGAGAAGGGCCTGATAAAGGGACAGGATAACCTCCCGGTCTGGATAGCTCATTTCGATAAAGAATTCCTGAAGCCTTCGGTCCGAAGGGGAGAAGAGGAGGAGGCATGTGGATAGGTCTCCATCACGGCCGGCGCGGCCGCACTCCTGATAATAGGCCTCTATGGAACCCGGAAAGTTGTAATGCATAATAAGGCGGATGTCAGAACGGTCAATGCCCATGCCAAAGGCATTGGTGGCCACGACGATGTTCGCCTGGCCTTCGAGAAAGGCCTCCTGGATATGGCTTCTCTCTTCCTCCTCCAGTCCAGCATGATACCCCAGAGCCTCAATGCCCTCCCGGTCGAGACTTCGGACAATGGATTCGACTCCCTTTCGGGTTCCAGCATAGACAATGGCTCCACCCCGAAGTCTTTCGAGTCGGCCAGCAAGATGAGAGAATTTTTCTTTTGAGCTCTTCACCGGAAGGACCTCGAAGAAGAGGTTCTTTCTGTCGAAGCCAGTAATGAACAATTTCGGAGCCCGGAGTTTGAGCTGGGACACGATGTCTTCCCTCACACGATCCGTTGCCGTTGCGGTTAGGGCAATGGTCTGAGGCCTTCCCAGCCATTCCAGGGCCTGGCCAATTTTGAGATAATCCGGGCGGAAGTCATGGCCCCAGATGGAGATACAATGGGCCTCATCCACGGCTACAAGAGAGATTGGCCTTTTCTTAAGGGCCTTCAAAAAAGGGCTGCTCCTGAGACGTTCGGGAGACGCATAGATGAGCTTATAAGATCCCTCCGCAATCTTCCTCAAGGCCTCTTCCTGTTCTCCGATCCCCATGAGACTGTGCACGGAAATAGCAGGAACCTCGAAGACCCTCAAGGAATCGATCTGATCCTTCATCAATGCAATCAGCGGGGAAATGACCAGAGTAATCCCCGGAAGAACGAGTGCCGGGAGTTGATAGCAGAGGGACTTCCCTCCCCCTGTTGGCATGACCACCAGGGTCTCCTCTCCAGAGAAGATGGTTTCGAGGATCGCCTCTTGGCCCGGTCGAAACTCACGGAATCCAAAAATCTTCCCCATGAGTTCTTGAGCCTGGAAAAGGCGTTGATCGGTATTATTAGAGGAGATGTCTTGCAATTTATGAATCCTCGAACTCTGTGAAATTTCCCTTCCCTGAGTAACACCTTGGTTACTGGTCTAAGAGGAGTGAGGCGAGAGCACCTTTAATCTGGTGCGGATCCTCTTGATCGTTCCAAGAAGGGATTTCTGGTCCGGGTGTTGATACAGGGTTTTTTCAAGGAGGGTCAGAAACCCTCCAAGATCACCTTGGGCTTCATAACTTTTCTCCAGGGTCTTTCGGACTACGTAATCTGAAGTATCCATTTGAAAAGCTTCCTTGAGGCAATGGATGGCCTGGTTATACTCTTTCTGGCGGTAGTAGCAGAATCCCTGCTGTTTCAGGAAATATGGATTATTGGGTTCCAGATTTGAAGCCCTCTTGTATTCTACCGCAGCCTCCTTGACCAGGCCAGCTCCCTTAAGCCTCTGCGCCAGGAGTCCGTGAAGCTGGGCGTCGTCTTTCTTCGACTCCATGCCGATGACTGCTTGGAGCTCCTTAAGAACCTGGGTTTCAGGTCGTCTGCGACTTCGTAAACGGAGGATCTCTTTTTGAACGAAGGGGTCATCCGGTGAGATTTCTTTTACCCTTTCAAGTGTCTCAAGGGCCTGATCAAATTTCTTCATCCGGTTGAGTATGAAAGCTTTCTCTTTCAGGAAAGGGAGACTTTTCGGTTTCACGACAAGAACCTTTTCCAGTTCCTGAAGGGCATTGTCAAAAAGTTTCATCTCTTTGAAAGCCCGGGCGGTTTTGAGAAACAGATAGGGTTTAGGATTCCGGGAGAAGGCTTGCCGATAACAATCGAGCGCTCTCTGGGGAGAATGTTCCTTTATGAAAAGGTCACCCAATACGGACAAAGCTTGCGGCTGCTGCGGATCACGCGCTAGGACTTCCTCGATTAGGATCCTCGCTTCGATCAAACGTCCCTGTCGGAGGTAAATATCCGCGAGGCTCGTTTTGAGGAAGGATTGTTCCGGATTTTTTTGGAGTTCGCACCGGATTTCCTCTTCTGCCGCCGAATATCTACGACTCTCTTTGAGACTCCGGATACGATCTGGTAAATAAAGTTTTTCTTGGTCCATGAAAGGCCCTTCGGAGGAGACTGAAGAAATTCTAATGAAATTGGAGGAATTATGCAAGCGAATCCCGTCTCGCTTTCACTCCCTTAATGTCCTCTCCTTGGCTCGGAAATCGATTTCAGATTTGATGTAGGAAACAACCAACTCAAAGCGCACTAACCTTCCGGTTTCACATCCACGGTATTGTCGTAGAAGGTACTTCCTGCGCCCTGGTCAGTCAACTGCTGAGAGGTGAGGGCATTCACGGAGCGAGTACCCGGGCAATGCTCCAACCACCAGACTCCTTCTGCCACAACAACGCCGGAAGGAACTTTAGGAGTTACACGAAGGAGAAAAGAGACTTCACCGAGCTGATTGAAGGCAATGACAGGATCGCCCTCTTTCAGGCCTTTCTTCTCTGCATCAGCCGGGTTCATCTGAAGGAACATGGCTCTTTCCTTCTTGCGGAGTTCTTCTCGCTCCCTGAAAGAGGAATTTAAGGCATAAAGGCTTGGAGCGGTCATCAAACGGAAAGGATAATCACCCCCATAAGGAGGGAGATAACAGGGCAGGGGATGAGATTCTCCTGGGTTTAAAATTTCAATCTTTCCAGAAGGTGTTTTATATCGGTTGCGAGCATCCGGTGGAAAAGGGAGTTCAACAGCTTTCCCGGCTGAAAAGGCTTTCTCATCAATCCCATCTCGCATCGGAGAAGAAATGGAGAGCAGGTGATCAATAAGGTCATCCGCTTTCTGCCGGAAGAAGGGTTCATCAAATCCCATCGTACGGGCCAGGAGGCCAAAGACCTCCCAGTTCGATTTGCTTTCTCCTATGGGAGGAATGACCGCTTTTGCCCGCTGAATGCAATAAGTTCCGTAGGAGTGATACAGGTCACTATGCTCAAGAGATGAAGTGGATGGCAGCAAGATATCCGCATAACGGGCCGTATCGGTTAAAAATCTCTCGTGGACAACCGTGAAGAGGTCTTCCCGGGCCAGACCCTTTA
This sequence comes from Thermodesulfobacteriota bacterium, assembly GCA_040756085.1. GTDB lineage: Bacteria > Desulfobacterota > BSN033 > BSN033 > UBA1163 > JBFMAE01. The sequence continues at coordinate 9,157 of JBFMAE010000373.1, forward strand.
AGACTTGGTTTTGATCGGGTGTCACTGCAGCAGGATTCGAACTATAGACATAGAGGCTTTGGACGGGAGGATCGCCCAACTCACGAAGGACCCAACCGAGCCGATTCATGTTGATGATACGGGTTTTTTTCGTCATGAAATCTTCTCGCAGGACTTTTTTCATGGCGAAGGCTTCAGAGGTAAAGGTGCTTGTAAAACAGCCGGCTCCTCTTTTTCCATAGGCCCCTACAAAGGCCGGAAGAGAGACAATGGTACGGACCGTCATCGACCCGTTTCCATATCGAGAAAGACCGCTCCCGAGCCGGATGAAAGGTCTTTTTGCCCTTCCGTAGGCCTGAGCCATAGATTGAAGGGTCTCCGTGGAAAGGCCTGTCAGACGGCTCACTTTTTCGGGTGGAAAGTCTGGCAGGATCTTCTCCCTCAACTCCTCAAAGCCCTGTACATGGGTGTTCATAAAATCATAGTTAATGAGACCATTGCGAACTAACAGATACATCAATCCAAGGGCCAGGGAACCATCACTGCCAGGCCGGACGATGTAGGTTTGATCAGCAACGGAAGAGGTGAGAGTCTGGTAAGTATCGATGAGCCAGACCGAGGCTCCATTCTTCTTGGCTTTTTTCACACCATGGAGAAAATGGATGTTGGTGGCCAGAGCATTGATTCCCCATAAAATCACAAGATCACTCTCAGCCACCTCATCAGGGTGAGGCGCGGGGGTATTTCCCATCACAGCTTTCCAGCCTGCTTCCTTGGCAGGGGAACAGATAGTGCGATCCAGGCGGGAAGCCCCGAGACGATAAAAGAAAGGGTGGCCGGCATTCCGCTGGATGAGTCCCATGGTTCCTGCATAAGAGTATGGAAGAATAGCCTCGGCTCCATACTGGTCGATGATCTTTTGCCAGCGGTCGGTAATTTGGTCAATCGCTTCTTCCCACGAAATGGGACGAAACTCACCAGATCCTTTGGATCCTCTCCGTGAGAGAGGACGGGTAAGGCGAAGAGAGGAGTGGACCGTATCCTTATAGCGATTCATTTTTGGACAAAGGGTGCCTCTGCTGAAGGGATGGTCTGGATCACCCATGACCTTGACGGCCTTTCCGTCAATGACTTCTATTAGAAGGCCACAGGCGTCAGGGCAATCATACGGACAAACAGACCTCTTAATCTTTCGGGCCAAAAGGACCTCCTCCAAAAAATATATTCGACCCCAAAAACTTTTTCAATACCTTTGTGAATTTATGTCCTCATTAAAAAGCTTGGCAGGATATTGAACTGGCATTTATTACCAACGCAACATTTTATTCCTGTTTGACTTCCTCCCAAAAATCCAATAAACTCTAAACCAAATTAAGGCCATCATTTTCTTTCCACCCTCCCTCTCCACACAGGGGAGAGGGGAAGGGTGAGGGGACGCTTTCGTGTAGTACGACAGAGAGTGATAAGTGAACAAAGAATCATCTTTCACTGTCCATGATCTTCCAAAACCAGAAAGGCCTCGTGAGAGGCTTCAGAAATTTGGCCCGGAAGCCCTCTCTGCGCAGGAGCTTCTGGCGCTGGTTATTGGGCGTGGTATTCCTAAAAAATCTGTAATGAATATTGCCCAGGAATTATTGGCAAAGTTTGGCAATGTGAAGGCAATAAGCCAGGCGACTATAGAAGAGCTCTCTCAAATAAAGGGGATTGGTCTTGCCAAAGCAGCACAGATTAAAGCATGTTTTGAACTTGGAAAGAGAGAAGATTTAGAACCAGAATTGATAAATTTTGATATCAAAAACCCTGAAGCTGTTGTAAAAGCGATTCGCGCAAGTATCAAGAACAAAGCAAAGGAGCATTTTAAGCTCATCCTTCTGAATCCCCGTAATAAAATTATTGGCATATCCACTGTCTCAGTTGGTACACTCAATGCCAGCCTGGTTCATCCACGAGAAGTTTTTAAAGATGCGATCGTGCATAGCGCCGCTTCTGTAGTTTTAACCCACAACCATCCGTCCGGCGATCCCGAACCATCGGAGGATGATCTAAAAATAACTAAAAAATTAGTCGATTCGGGGAAAATATTAGGCATAGAGGTATTAGATCATATCATTATTGCAAAAAACGGGTTTCTTAGTTTTAAGGAAAGAGGATTGATTTAGAAAATGGTAGTTGAAGACAAAGGTTTAAGATCACAAATTGTGACCTCAAGATGAAACAAACAGTTTGCCTTATTTGGAGTCGTTAGGATGGATAAAGATGTAGCATTGGTTCCTCCTGAACGTATTGAACGATCGATCCTATTGATTCGGGGACATAAGGTGATATTGGACACTGATTTGGCCGCACTTTATGGTGTAGAAACCGGGCAACTGGTCCGTGCCGTTAAAAGGAATATCTCTCGTTTCCCACACGATTTTATGTTTCAGCTCAGTAAAGACGAATTCGAAAACTTGAGATGCCATTTTGGCACCTCAAGTCAGTGGGGAGGGCGCCGGTATCCACCTTATGCCTTTACGGAGCAAGGGGTTGCCATGCTCTCAAGCGTATTAAATAGTGAGAGAGCCATTAAGGTAAATATTGAAATCATGAGGGCATTTGTCAGACTCCGGCAGATACTTGCCTCAAACAAGGAGCTTGCAAGAAGACTGGATGAACTTGAAAGAAAATATGATGCTCAATTCAAAATAGTTTTCGATGCTATTCGCAAGCTGATGGTCCCACCTGAGCCCGAACATCCAAAGAAACGAATAGGGTTTATCGTGGAAGAATTACATGTACCTTATGGATCCTCAAAAGGATCCAAAAAGCAGAAAAGGCAATAAGCCTTTCATTTTAAATGTGTTAAGAGCCCTAAAAGGAATAGGCTTTTTTGATTTCTAGCTTACGATCAAAGGTTAGGGCTTTGTAATGAAGAATTTCTTAGAGAAGAAGAAAAATGATTAGAAAGGGATTGATTAGAGGATATAGTTCCAAATAAAGAAGAAAACTTAGTAGAAAAGGGGACCTTCCACTTTTCCTTTTTATATGTCTAATCACCTATATCGGTGCCCTGGCTTTTCAAGGAGCATTGACCTTCTCTTTTATATCTGGTAAATTTGGGTTATCAATTAGTTGTATTTTATTACTTGAATGAAAGGTGGATCAAAAGTTGGTAGTTAAGCGATTATTGAAAGGAAAATCGAGGAGAAAGAGAACCAAGGATTACAACATAGATCGGTTAAATAAAAGTAATGTAATGACGGTTCATGAAAAGGCTGCGCAGTTTTTAAGTCTCCCGATAACCGAGATTGACAGAAGGAGACGCACGAAGTCTGGAACGGACGTCATCAAGAATGTTGAAACAGCCCGTTCGATTGTTTATGAATGGTTGGATCACTATCAATTAAAGATTTACACTAAACTTGGCTTGCCAGAATTCGACGATAGAAGGAATGTGTGGCGTGTTCCACTTCTTACCTCGAAGGATGGCGACACTGAAACAATCGGTGAAATTGTAATTGATGCAGGCACTGCAAGAATTACACAACATACGAATGTGGAGATCCTTCGCAGTCGCATCGCAAAGTTTGATGCAAATGGCAACGATCAGAAAGTCATTACTGTCCTACCATCTAAAAGTAAACACCAGCCACGTCCTCCTTTTGTGCCTAATAAAGTTGTTCTTGGTGATGCTGCAGAATGTCTTTCAGATCTCCCACCAAATTCAGTCCAGCTAGTTTTCACATCCCCACCGTACTATAACGCTAAACCTGAATATACTGAATACTTAGATTATCAAGAGTATCTAAATTTGTTACGACGAATCTTTTTGCGTTGTCATGAGGTTATGAGCGAAGGGCGATTTTTCATAATAAATGTTTCTCCTATACTTATTAGGCGGTCCAGTAGACAATCTGCCAGTCGAAGGATTGCAGTTCCTTTTGACGTTCATGGGGTCTTGAGTAGCATAGGATTTGAATTCATTGATGATATAATCTGGGTGAAACCTGAAGGAGCAGGATGGGCTACAGGGCGTGGTAGGCGGTTTGCTGCTGACAGAAATCCTCTCCAGTATAAGCCAGTTCCCGTGACTGAATACATACTGGTCTATCGAAAAAAAACACAAAAGTTGATTGATTGGAATATACGCACCCATCATGATTTAAAATTAGTCAAAAGATCAAGAATAAAAGGAACATACGATGTCACAAATGTATGGTACATCCCGCCAGGGCACCACAAAGATCATCCAGCGGTCTTCCCAGATCAATTGGTCGAGAAAGTTATTAGATATTACTCATTCATAGGTGATATGGTTTTAGATCCATTTGCTGGGAGTGGTACTCTGGGGAGGGTTGCGTTGAAGATGGATCGAAGGTTTTTCTTGATTGATAATGAGCCTAAATATTTTGTAATGATGTTTAAAGAATTATCAAAAATGGCTAGGTTACTAGGTAAAGAAGTCTTTTTTGAACCAGAAGATCCTTCAGAAATTAAAATAACAGATAATCCTAATCAGCCTGACCTCTTTAGGCACTAAAAGGAATAAATATGGCGCCTGAAAGAATGGAATTTGATTGGCAACTTGAAGACTTAGACCAATGGTGGTCTAAAAGGCCTTTTTTAAAAGATGCTTTTTCTCCAACTGCACTTAGAGACGCAATTCTTCATCTTATGACGGGTGGGAATTACCGGACTATTACCGAACGTGCAGTTCGAGAAAAGCTCCATGTCTATCACTCATGGTTAATGCAGGTAGTTCAGAAAGCACGCAAAGAATTTGGCCAAGAATGGCCCGCAAAACTCTTAGGGAAGCTTTTTGAGAAGAAAGATACAGATGAATCACTTCGTAACCTCGAGGTCTGGCTTTTAGGATTGACTCATAAAACAGCTGTAAATCTAGGATTACTAAGGAAAGATGAGGATGAAATTAAGTCATTCCTGAAGGAGGCAATTAAAATGTGTAACGAGGTTTCATCCAATGTCCAATGGGACACAGGAACCGTCACGGTAGATCTCAGGAATAATTCAACAGGGGAAACTGAATCTTTAGATCTATTAGAATCCCTTTGGCTGATGCAAATGGTTGGAGCTAGTACGCTTACAGTACGTGGGTCGAATAAGGCTATATATGGCAAGAGATTTGAGAGGGCATTTCTAAGAGTGGCTCTTGAAATGCTTGGGCTAAAGAAAGATTCTAATTTTTGGCTAAATATTGAAAGGGATGCAGAGGTAGAACGTGAAGTTGATGGTGAGGTAGAAACCAAAAGGGGACGTATCAGAATTGATATTGGACTCATCGGTGTAGGGAACCAAGAGGTGAGTGAAGACAAATTAAATCGGGTTGGCAATAATGGAATTGTCATAGTGGATAAGTTGGGAAGTAGATCTAACGTCGGGGTTACGGCCGAGAGAAAGGGCGTCAAACTAATTCAAATTCGACATAACTTTCCCCTTACTGAGATGTACGAACATCTAAAAAGTTTGGTGAAAGTAAAACTGAAAAAACCACCAGAGACTAAGGAAGGACTTAAAGAAAATCTTCTCAAACTACCTGATGAGACGTTCAAGAGCGTAGTCTAACTTTTTCAAAATAGTCTGACTGGAAAATATTCGGAAAACAGGAAAAATCTAAAAAAGAGGGCTGTCCCCTTTTCTAATTCGATTGGAGGGACACCAGAACAAAAGAAGATATTGAGACAACAATGATTGAATTTATAAGGAGAAAACCAGGGATAATCCGGAGAGATCTATGGATAGAAATCGTGAAAGCAAATTTTATAAAATGGGATTCTTCGACCTTCAATGAAAAAATAAAAAAATTAATTGTCGAAAAACCCCCAAAAATTAAATTCATCTCCCCAACAAAACGATTTAACGAAAATTCCAGTCTCTATATTATTCCTCGAAGTCAAAATTTCTTAATTAAGGAACAAAGAGCAACATATGATATTAGGGTTCATCCGAAGATTTATTATAAGGAATATCCGTCATTTACTGGAGCTGAGAAAAGATTAGTCGATCGTGTTAATGATGGTTCAATCATCACAAGATTCGATAAGACACCCAAACCTAAGAATCCTCAAGATGTCGTATGTCCTCATTTCCTTGAGCTTAAATGGGCTTATGGATGTCCTTATGATTGCAGTTGGTGTTATTTAAAGGGGACATTCAGATTTAGACCTAATGGTAAGGAACCGGTCATTAAAGACTATAGGAAAATTGAATTACATACCCAGGCTTTTTTAGAAGAGGTCAAAACACCTGAAATATTGAATACCGGTGAGATTGCTGATTCATTAATGCATGAAAACTCTGGTGAACCATTTTCTAAATTCATTATTCCCATGTTTGAAAGTCAGAATCTCCATAAAGTTTTGTTTCTGACCAAGTCTTCGAATGTAAGAAAGCTTTTGGAAATTGAACCTCATAATCAAGCAATCATAAGTTTTAGTCTCAATGCGATTCCGGTTGCTAAAAGGTGGGAAAAAGCCCCGTCTATTTTGAAGAGAATCGAGGCAGCCAAAAAGGTTTATCAGGCAGGATATGAAGTCCGAGTTAGAATAGACCCAATGGTTCCGGTAGACAACTGGAAGGAATCTTATCTTCAATTAGTAGATTTGATTTTTAGAGACCTCGTCCCGGAAAGGATTACATTAGGTTCTTTAAGAGGCCTTCAGAGCACTATAAATTGGTGTTCAGATAAAAGCTGGGTTAGGTATTTGAGAGAATCCTCCAATTGGGGTAAAAAGATTGATTTTCAGACACGATTAACAATGTATTCTGAAGTCATTGGACATTTAAAATCAAAATATAATTATGAAAAAGTTGCTCTGTGTAAAGAAACCATAGAAATGTGGAATAGCCTAAAAATGAATTATAGACAGATAAGATGTAACTGTGTATTATGAGGAATGAAAGATGTCCCAAGTGATTAGTATCATTAGGAAAAATATCTTTCTTGGAGGTCGCCTCGGATGGAGTATGCTTCATCAAATAATCCTATATAAAGAAAGGATAACGCTATGGAAGGGAAAAAATTTCAACCCCAAAAGATTTCTTTGTCGAATACCAAAAAGGAGATGTTGGAAGCCTATAATGCAGTCTTAAAACAACTGGAAGCACAGAGAGAGGCTGAACTGAAGCCCGAAAAGAGAATGGAGGAGAAAAAGGCAAAGGAGGTGATTCAGGTAGCGGAATCCCTCTCCTCGGAGGGGATTGCAAAAGAGGTCAGCCATTTAAAGATGGAAACAGGGAAGATACTTGCTCAAATTTCCGACCAGTTGGAGGAGGAGATTGGTAAGTTTAAAGCTGTTCAGAACGCGATCGTATTGAAAGAAAAAGAGCTGCAGGAGCTTTACGAGATTGAAAGATCGGCAGTAACCCTGGCGGCTTTAATCGAATCTCAGAATCAGAGGCGACAGACATTTGAATTAGAGATGGCCGAAAAGAAAGAAGCCTTAACCCAAGAGATTGAGGCCCTTCGTGCCGAACGGGATAAAGAGAAAAAAGAATATGAGGAAGAGATCAAAGAACGGGATATCATAGAAAAGAAGAGACGTGAAAGAGAGAAAGAAGAATATGAATATTCCTTTAAGAGAGAGCAAAAGTTAACCAAAGATAACTTTGAAGATGAGAAGGTAAAACTGGAAAGAGAGATCCAGATAAGAAAAGAGCAGATGGAAAGTGAGCTAAAAGAGAGAGAAAAGGCGATTGTGGAACGGGAGGAGGAGTTGAATGAGCTACGGAAAAAGGTGAGCGCCATTCCTAAGGAAATGGAAATGGCTATCAGCAAAGCCATCAAAGAGACCACCGAAAGATCAAATCTCGAAGCCAAGAATAGGGAAGAGTTGCAGAAAAGAGAATTTCTTGGCGAGAAAAATGTCCTCACCACTCGAATCGAATCTCTTGAAAAAATTGTAAAAGAACAGAGTGAACAAATTGCAAAACTCGCTCAGCAATTGGAGAAGGCGTATCAACAAGTGCAGGAGATTGCCGTTAAGACCATCGAGGGTTCTTCAAGCATCAAGTCTTTTACCAGTCTTCAGCAATGGATCAATGAACAGATGAGAAAATCATCCCAGGAGAAATGAAGATTCTGCAGAAAGATTCGAGACCCTTTCCAAATTATTCAAAGGTGCAGTGCAATGTCAGAAAACGAGATAGACGACAAGATGAGTTTTGTTGAGCTTCTGGAATCGAGCTCTGAAATGCCGGGGCGTAAACTTTTCCCTGGAGATAAGGTTTCAGGGAAAGTCTTGAAAGTCAGCAAAGATACGGTCTTTGTTGATTTAAGGGGTAAAAGCGAGGGAATTGCAGACATTCAAGAATTCCTAGACAGAGATGGTAACCTTACCCTCAAAGAAGGAGATTGGGTTGAGATGAGGGTTGCCTCGACCAGGGACGGGATCCATCTCACCAAGGGAATGAAGGTTCACGGGGCCGATGCCCTCGAAATCCTACGGGAGGCACAACAAAATCTCATCCCAGTGGAGGGCAGGGTTTTGAAGGTAAATAAGGGAGGTTTTGAGATCGATCTTTCAGGCACTCGAGCCTTTTGCCCTTTGGGCCAGATAGACCTTCAGTTTTGCGAAAAACAGGAAGAACATATTGGGGCAAGGTATCCATTCCGCATCATGGAGGTCAAAGAAAAAGGAAGAAATATCATTGTCTCCCGCCGAGTGCTCTTAGAGGAGGAGCATGAGAAGAAGTCAAAAGAGACCCTGGCCATGCTCAAACCTGGCCTTGAATGTGAGGGGAAAGTTACAAAACTGGCCGACTTTGGTGCATTTGTCGATATTGGAGGCATTGAAGGGATGGTCCATATCTCTGAGATATCCCACATAAAAATCAATCATCCCTCGGAAATCCTCAAATCTGGCCAGCCGGTAAAGGTAAAAGTCATATCAATTGAGCCGGACAAGGATGACCGTCAGAGGATCGCCCTTTCCATGAAGGCTCTGGAGCCTGACCCGTGGGAAAAGGACTTTGGATTTGAGGAAGGAGAGATTATCCAAGGTAAGGTCTCCCGGCTCGCTGACTTCGGCGCTTTTATTGAAGTGGCACCGGGAGTGGATGGTCTCGTTCATATCTCTGAGATCAGCTACGAACGCGTCCCCCATCCCAGCAAACTTCTTCAGGTAGGGGATTTAGTGGATGTGCTGGTCATGGGTATGGATCAGAAAACACATCGGCTCTCTTTATCCATCAAAGAGGCAGCGGTCAAGAAACGAATAGCCGAAGGGGAGGAAGGGTCGGGTAAGGTGAACCTTGAAGTTGGCCAGATGCTGAGAGGGATTGTTGAAGAGTTGAAACCCAATGGCCTTTTTGTCAGGCTTCCACAGCTCGGAGCAAAGGTGCGAGGTCTGCTTCCCACGGAGGAGTTGAGAGATTCCGAAAAGGGGGATGTTAAAAAGAAATTTCCAAAAGGGAAGGAGATTCGGGTAGAGATCATCTCGATAGATGAAAAAGGGCGAATACGGCTTTCCCAGAAGGTCATTGAAGAAAGAGAGGATCGGGAGGATTATAAGAAGTTCCTTGAAAGGGAGGATAAAGGGGGGAAGCTTGGTACTCTGGAAGACCTTTTCAAAGATCTGAAGTTGAAGTAGCCTGATACTGAAAATTTAAATAGAGAGGGAAAGAGATGAGCGGACCTCATGTTCTTTATCGGATCGAAGGAAACATTGCCATCATCATGCTTAACCGGCCAGAAATTAAAAATGCATTCAGCCCGGAAATGATCACCCTCTGGCGCAAGTACCTTGAGATCTCATCTGGATTATATCTCTTCGCAACTTGCTCTTTTGTCGGAAACCCAGGATCATCAAGAGGCAGCGCGGGCTTTTCTTGAAAAGAGAAAGCCGATATTTGAAGGAAAATGAGGGATGAGGCAATTGACAATCCAGAAGGAATTCCTGAAATAGAAAGATGAAAAATCAAATTAAGCTGATCATCACCATCCTTTTATCGTATATTCTTTTATCACCTGGATCCCATGCGATATCCGGTGAAATCTATAAATGGATAGATAAGGATGGGAATATCCATTTCTCCGATACTCCTCCTCCGCCCGGGGTCGATGCAGAGATAAAGAGATTCAAAGAGGAGCCGACAGAAAAACCAAGGACAAAGTGGGATACTTCAAAACCGAGGATTGATTCACCAAGGGAGAAAAGACCTTACAGAAAAATAAATGTCATTATGTATATGACCTCCTGGTGTGGTTATTGCAGAAAGGCAAGGGAGTTTATTCACTCTCTCGATGTCAATTTAATTGAATACAATATTGAAAAAGACCTCGCCAGGAGGGAAGAGATGTTGAGCAAGAGTGGGGGTTCAAAGGGTGTGCCCCTGATCGATGTTGAAGGGATCATCATCAGAGGGTTTAATCTAGAAGCGATTAAGGTAGCCGTCGAAAAGAGAAGAAGCATATAGATAAAACAGTCCCTCACCTTTTTGATTTTCCGGTCCTTTATTAACCCTTTAATTTCCTTGAAAATAATTGAAGCCCATGTTAATTTTGTATTAATATGATTCAATTGACCCATGTTTATAAGACTTATCCCAGCCAGATCGCTGCCCTCACGGATATCAACCTCGAGATATCAGACGGAGAATTTACCTTCATCCATGGAACCAGCAGTTCCGGGAGGACTACCCTTCTTCGCATTCTATACGGTGCAGAGAAACCGACCAGCGGAGAAGTGATCGTCAACGGGATGAACCTCACTGAAAGGGGTTTCAATAAAATCTATCATCTGAGAAGGACGATGGGAATCGTTTTCCAGGATTTTAAACTGCTCCGGGATCGGACGGTGAGCGAAAATATTGCATTCGCTCTGGAAGTGACCGGCTATAGCAGGAAGGAGATCAAAAAGAGGGTCTCGGAGGTTTTAGAGAAGGTCAGCCTTCAGGAAAGGGAGAGGGATTCCGTCCTTGCCCTTTCGGCCGGGGAACAGCAACGGGTGGGCATTGCCCGGGCGCTAATCAATGACCCTCCCCTCCTGCTGGCAGATGAACCGACAGGGAATTTGGATGCTCAGATGACCGTCGATATCATGAGGATCTTCACCGACCTTCATCTCAAAGGGACAACCGTCGTTTTCGCCACTCATGATAGAGAATTAATCAAACATTATCCCTTTCGAGTCATCTATATCTCGGGTGGGAGGAAAGTGGATGTTAAAACCGATGAAGAGGTGAGATGAGAGGATGAAGTTTTTTCTCCGGTATGTGATCAGAAGGGCTTTTCAGAACATCAGGGGAAATCTCTTCCCTAACCTGACCACCATCGGCATCATTGCCATCTGCATGCTTATCTTTTCGACCTTCACCCTGATTGCCTTTAACCTCTCCTCCTTCCTCAAGATTTGGGAAGACAAGATTGAGATCATTGCATACTTGAAGAGGCAGACCTCCCTGAAGGAAGTGGAGAGCCTTTTAAAAAATACCCGCGAGCTTGAAGGGGTCGAGGCCGTGAAGTATATTTCTCCTTTTGATGCCATGGCCTTTATGGAATCAAAATTGGGCAGTCAGAAGAATCTCCTCGAAGGGATTCAACCAGGAGTCCTTCCCCCTTCTTTCGAAATTCAATTGACGAAGGACTACCGGAACTCCATAAAAATTAAGGATGTGGTCTCCAAGCTGAAACAGTTTCCCCAGATTGAAGAGGTCCAGTACGGCCAGGAATGGGTGGAGACCTTCTCGGCCATCGTCCATATCCTGAGCCTTGCCCAATGGACACTGGGAGGGCTGATCCTCATCGCCATGGTGTTCATCATCTCCAATACCCTTCAACTCACCATCTCCTCCCGTCGGGAGGAGATCGAGATCATGTACATCGTAGGGGCGAGGCCTGCCTTTATCCAGGTCCCCTTCTATATCGAAGGCCTCATCCAGGGTCTCTTCGGGGCAGGGTTGGCCATTCTCTGCCTCTTCTTATTACATAAAGGGTTTTTTCTCTACATTCCTCCATCCATGGAAGGGTGGTTGGCGAAAATTCCCATCCTGTTTCTGCCAACGGAGGCGATCATAAGGTTTTTGACAGGTGGAATGGTTCTTGGTCTTTTCGGCAGCTTCATTGCTTCGATGAGGTTTCTGAAATACGGTGAGTGAGTCTTCGATGAGGAGTTGGAGACAGTTTTTATTCGGTTCGTTCATTTTAGGTTGGATCTTCACCTTTGGAACGATCGACCTCCATGCAGGCCGGACCGATCAGATTGAGAAGGACCTCACTCAAAAAAAGAAGGATCTCCGAGATATCAAAAAGGAACTTTCCCAAACGAAGGAGAAGGAAAAGAAGATCCAGGGGAAAGAGACCTCGATCCTTGGAACCCTCCACAGGATCGAAACCGAGCTTTATAAGAAGGAGAAAGAACTAAAACAGATGGAAGCCCAGTTTGCTCAGACCAAAGGGAGACTTCACCAGACAAAAAACCAGATCGACATGCTGAACAAGGGGATGGAACGGACCAAGGAAGATCTCTTTTCCAGATTGATAGCCCTTTATAAAATGGGAAGGATCCCTCCAGAGATTTTTCTGATGACATCGCAGTCCTATATGGATCTGTTGAGGATCGATAAATATTTAAGGGTCGTCATCGATTTCGATACCCGCCTGGTCGATACCTATCGTCATCAAATGGCCCTGAAAGAGAGATACCAGGAGGAGTTGATCCAGGATGAGCTCCAATGGGAGCGAAATATCTCAGGGGTGGAGAAGAAGAGGGAGGAGATCAAAAAGGTTAGGGAGTCGAAGCGGGCCCTATTGAGAGCCATTAAGAATCAGAAGTTGGTCTATCAGAAATTGATTGGAGAATTAGAAGCGAGGGCAAAAGAGCTTCAGGCACTTGTTGATAAACTGGAGCGGGAGAAGAGCCTTATGGCTTACGGGAAATCCAAATATGGAGCTATCAAAGGCAAGCTGACCCCACCCGTTGAAGGAAAAGTGATCAGTTTGTTTAAAGAAAATGGGCAGAATGGGATTGAGATCAAAGCACCGATGGGAGCCGAGATTCGAGCTGTCCTCCCCGGAAAGGTCCTCTATGCCGACTGGTTCAAAGGGTTTGGAAACGTCGTGGTCATCGACCACGGGGATCACACGTTTACAGTTTCTGCTTACTGTTCCGAATTGTTGAAAAAGGCAGGGGATTATGTTTCCCAGGGAGAAACGATTGCTCTGGTAGGCAGTGCAGGGTCGCTGAAAGGTCCCTGCCTCTACTTCGAAATTCGTCATCAGGGAAAACCCCAGGACCCCATGCATTGGATCTCCCGCTTGGATAAGGTCGTCTCCCTGCTTGATACTAAGGAGTAGGAAAGAAAGGGATTTTACTCGAAGGAGGTTGACATGTCTCAACGAAAAGGAATTGACAATGTTAAAATAGTTTTGGTGATCTTACTGATCTTCCTTCTGGGGGTCGGGATCGGGCTGAGCCAATCCCATAAAGTTCTGGCCCGCTCCAATAGTGTTTATGAAGACCTGAAGGTATTTACCGAGGTCCTCGGTCTTCTTCAGAAGGAATATGTCGAGGAGACGAAATCAAAGGATCTGGTCTATGGGGCGATCAAAGGGATGCTGGAAACCCTGGACCCCCACTCCGCCTTCATGCCTCCCAATATGTTTAAGGAGATGCAGGAGGAGACCAAGGGTCGGTTTGAGGGGTTGGGGATTGAGATCACCATAAAAGACGGCGTCCTCACCGTCGTCTCCCCCATCGAAGATACTCCGGCCTTCAAGGCCGGGATCCAGGCAGGGGATCAGATCCTCAAGATCGAGGGAGAGTCGACAAAAAACTTGACCCTCATGGAGAACGTCAAACGATTACGTGGCCCGAAGGGTTCGAAGGTGACCATTACCATCATGAGGGAGGGCTTTACCAAACCCCAGGAGTTTACTCTGATCCGGGATGTCATCCCTATCCGGAGTGTTCGGCACGAATTGCTGGAGAAACATTACGGGTATATTCGTCTCTCCCAATTTCAGGAGAAGACCGATAATGAATTTGAGAAAGCGATGAAGGCATTGGAGGAGGAGAGTAAGGGGACGCTGAAAGGTTTGATCCTCGATCTCCGGAACAATCCTGGGGGACTTTTGGATCAGGCCGTCAAGGTCGCAGACCGCTTTATCGAATCGGGCTCCATCGTTTCCATAGAGGGAAGGAGGGAAGAGCAGAAGCAGAAGTGGTCCGCCCGCCCCAATGATGGTAAACTCAACCGTTATCCTTTGGTGGTCCTGGTCAATGGCGGAAGTGCCAGCGGTGCCGAAATCGTGGCCGGAGCTATTCAGGACCATGGTCGAGGCAGTCT